>NZ_JASCOS010000076.1:0-17732 GCF_029959705.1 Stenotrophomonas sp. PS02297
GTTCGTCGCCGCTCTTGAACGGGTAGGGCAGCGGGGTCTGGTCGGGCACGATGCGGTCGTCGGCGGCATCGTCGGCGTTGACCACGAAGCCGCCGCCGACGGAGTAGTAGTCGCGGGTGGCGATGACGGCGTCGTTGCCGTCGAAGGCGGTGAAGCGCATGCCGTTGGTGTGGTAGGGCAGCTTCTGGCGCTTGTTCAGGGCAAGGTCGCGCTTCTCGTCGAAGGCGATGGCGTGCTGGCCCATCAGGTTGATGCGCTTGCTGGAACGGATGCGGGCCAGGGTTTCGGGAATGATGTCCGGGTCGATCAGGTTGGGGCGATGGCCCTCCAGGCCGAGCAGCACGGCGGTGTCGGTGCCGTGGCCGCGGCCGGTGAGGGCGAGCGAGCCGAACACTTCGGCGCGGATGCGCACCACCTCCGGGAGCCTGCCCGGATCGAACAGCCAGCGGTGGACGAAGCGCTCGGCCGCGCGCATCGGGCCGACGGTGTGCGAGGAGCTCGGGCCGATGCCGATCTTGAACAGGTCGAACGTGCTGACGGACATGCCGGTTCCCGGTGCGCTCAGCCGCGTCCGGCCGGAAGCATGCGCCGCAGCAGGCCGTCGCGACGCAGCAGTTGGTGATGCAGTACTGCCGCCAGGTGCAGCGCGACCAAAGCGGCCAGCGTCCAGAACAGCCACACGTGGGCCGTGTCGAGCACCTGCCGCAGATCCGGGTCGCGCGCGGCCAGCGCCGGCAGCTGGAACAGGCCGAACCACGGCAGCGGCTGTCCCGCCACCGAGTTGAGCAGCCAGCCGGACAAAGGCAGGGCCAGCAGCAGCGCGTACATCAGCAGGTGGGTGGCATGCGCGGCGCGCAGCTGCCAGGCCGGTGCGGCCAGCGGCGCGGGCGCGCGCGTGGCCAGGCGTACCGCCACGCGCAGTGCCGCCAGCGCCAGCGCGGTGACGCCCAGCGACTTGTGCAGGCCATAGAACAGCCGGCGCGGGTCGCTGCCGCGCTCCATGTCCACCATAAACAGACCGATCATCGCGGTGGCGACGACCAGCAGCAGGCCCAGCCAGTGCAGCCAGCGCACCGCCGCCGGCCAGCGCGGGGAAGCGCGCGGCATGTCGTGTTCCATGTCGCTCACCGCGGCCGCGTCAGTGGAAGAACTCGGCGATCGCCGCCGCGCCGATGAAGGTGCCGGCGGTGGCGGTCAGCGACACCGCGACGATGCGCCAGCCGAGCCGGCGGAACATCGGCAGCTTGCGCGCCACCGAGAAGCCGGCCAGCGCCAGCACGGTGGTGGTGATGCTCATGAACTGCACGCGGTCGGTGGTCGTGGCCAGCGCGTCGGCCAGCGGCCAGCCGCCGGGGATGGTCACCAGCGTCGCCGCCACCGCCAGGAACAGCATCAGCGGCAGCCGGCGCAGCACGCGCTTGAGCGCGATCCCGGCCAGCACGATCGCCACCATCACCGCCACGCCGGGCAGGGTCTGCTGCGGCGGCACGCCATGGCCCATGTAATTGCTGAGGGTGATGCCGGCGACCATCAGCAGCAGCGCCACCATGCTGTCGGCGAAGGAAGGGGTCTCGTCCTCCTCGGCCATCGCCGCTTCCGGGTCGAGGTCGTCGGCCGTCGGCGCGCGCCGCGCCAGCGCGGTGCGGCCCAGCACCGGCTCCAGCCGCGCATACAGCCAGTTGCACAGCGGCAGGGTGACGAACACCGCGAAGTAGAACCCGACCACGCCGGCGATCAGGTTCGCCGCCGCGGCGATGGCGTTCAGCTCCTTGACCATCTCCGGCGCCATGCCGACGGTGATCACGCCCAGCGCGGCCGCCATCAGGCTGCCCGAACCCATGCCGGCGCCCATCGCCAGCGAGCGCGGGTCGAAGATGCCCAGCGGCGCGATCACGCTCACCAGCAGGGTGATGAACACCGCGCCCAGCACCGTGCCGGTGATGTACTCGGCGAGCACGCCGCGGCCTTCGGCCGACTGCATGCCGTACTTCTGGCCGATGATGACCAGGCTGTTCTCGCGCCCGATCGAGAAGGTGGCGCCGACCGCCTCGCGCTTGATGCCCAGCACCAGCGCCAGCGGCAAGGCCAGCACCATGGTGCCGAAGGCGTGGCCCAGTTCCTGGAAGGCCAGCGCCCAGCCGACCTTCTGCAGCTGTGGCATCGAATGCCCGGCCATCAGCCCGAGCTTGACGATGAACAGCAGCAGCGCGGCGTTGAGCAGCTTGCCGGCATGCCGCTGCAGCGGCACGTCCAGCCGCAGCGCCTGCGGCATCCGCGCATGCAGGGCAGCCACTGCCGTGGTCAGCAGCAGCGCCATCAGCATCGGCAGGATCACGATCTTCGACGACCACACCGGTACCGCGATCGGCCCGATCCATTCGGTCAGGACCGTGACCGCCAATACCACCAGCAGCAGGAGCCAGAGCCGGCGCGGTGCGGCCGGCGGGGGGGAGGGAACGGCTGGGGCTGCGGCATGGGGCATGGTCGGAATCGCTCGTGATCGTGGCGCGGGTCGGCTTCAGCGGGCGGGGGCGGGCGCCGTCTTCGGTTCGCCGGCGGTGAACCACTCGGCCGCCGGGATCTCGTGGATCAGCACCCGCACCGCCGTGGCCGGAACCGCCAGGTGGACGCTCGCGGCCTCGGTGACCGCGCGGGCGAAGGCCTGCTTCTGCGCGGCGCTGCGGCCGGCCAGGATGTGTGCGTGCAGGATCGGCATGGTTCAGCCCTCGACGTGGAAGCCGCAGCGGCCGAGCGACTCGACCTCCAGCGACACATGGATGCCGGCGCGCAGCGCGCAGGCGGCGGTGGCGCCGCCGGCCAGCACGATGTCGCCCGGCTGCAGGCTCTCGCCGGCCTCGGCGACCACGCGCGCGGCGGCCACCAGCGAACGCAGCGGATGGCCGAGGATCGCGGCGGTGGAACCGAATGCCTGCGGACGGCCGTCGAAGTCCAGCACCAGCCCGAGGTTGTCCAGGTCGGTGGCCGGGCTGCGCCAGGGGCCGACCACGAAGCCGGACGAGGAACTGTTGTCGGCGACCACGTCGGTCAGCGAGAAGCGGAAGTTCTCGTAGCGCGAGTCGATGATCTCCAGTGCCGGCGCCACCGCGTCGATCGCGGCCAGCGCCTGCGGCGCGGTGACCGCGCCGGCCAGCGGGCGCCCGACCAGGAAGGCCACTTCGGGCTCCACCCGCGGATGCACATAGTCGCCGAGGCGCACGGTAGCGCCGTCGTCCACCAGCATCGCAGAGGTGAGCCGGCCCCAGATCATGTCCGATACGCCCATCTGCACCATCTTGGCGCGGCTGGTGAAGCCCATCTTGATGCCGATGCGGCGCTCGCCGCGGCGCAGCCGGCGTTCGATGCTCAGGCGCTGGATCGCATAGGCCTGTTCCAGGCTGATGGCCTGCTCCAGCTGCGGGGTGGCGGTGGCGTGGCGGGCGGCGTCGTCCAGGCGCCCGGCCAGTGCCTCGATGTCGATGGCGGTCATGCGGTCTGTCCCTCGGTAGTGCGGTTGCGCGCCAGCAGGTCCAGCGCGACGTCGACGATCATGTCTTCCTGTCCGCCGACCATGCGCCGGCGCCCCAGCTCGACCAGGATCGAGCGCACGTCCAGGCCGTGGTCGGCGGCGGCCTTCTCGGCATGGCGCAGGAAGCTGGAATAGACACCGGCATAGCCCAGGCTCAGGGTTTCGCGGTCCACCCTTACCGGGCGGTCCTGCAGTGGCCGCACCAGGTCGTCGGCCGCATCCATCAGCGCGTACAGGTCGCAGCCGTGCTCCCAGCCCATGCGCTCGACCGCGGCGATGAACACTTCCAGCGGCGCATTGCCGGCGCCGGCGCCCATCCCGGCCAGCGAGGCGTCCACGCGGGTCACGCCGTTCTCCACCGCGACGATGGAATTGGCCACGCCCAGCGACAGGTTGTGGTGGGCGTGGATGCCGATCTGGGTCTCCGGGCGCAGCGCGTCGCGCAGCGCGCGCACGCGGTCGCGGGTGTCGTCCATGGTCAGCGCGCCGCCGGAGTCGGTCACGTACACGCAGTACGCGCCGTAGCTCTCCATCTTCAGCGCCTGCGCGGCCAGTTCGGCCGGCGAGGTCATGTGGCTCATCATCAGGAAGCCGGCCACGTCGATCTCCAGCCGGCGCGCCTCCTCGATGTGCTGGCGGGCGACGTCGGCCTCGGTGCAGTGCGTGGCCACGCGCACCGAGCGCACGCCGGCGGCCACCGCTTCGCGCAGGTCGTGCACGGTGCCGATGCCGGGCAGCAGCAGGGTGGTCAGCTTCGCCTGCTGCACGCTCTCGCGTACCGCGGCGATCCATTCCAGGTCCGAATGGCGACCGAAGCCGTAGTTGAAGCTGGAGCCGGCCAGGCCGTCGCCGTGCGCGACCTCGATGGCGGCCACGCCGGCGCGGTCCAGCGCGGCGGCGATGGCGCGGGTGTGTTCCAGCCCGTACTGGTGGCGGATGGCGTGCATGCCATCGCGCAGGGTCACGTCCTGGATGTAGAGCCGGTTCATCGCGCGTCCTCCTCGGTGGCGGTTTCCAGGGAAACCTCGACCATGCGTTCGGCCGCGGCCAGCGCCGCGGAGGTCATGATGTCCAGGTTGCCGGCATAGGCCGGCAGATAGTGGCCGGCGCCTTCGACCTCGAGGAACACCGACACCTTCAGCCCCGGCGCGGCGTCGGCGCGGCCGAGGATGGCCGCGCACGCGGCGGCGTCCAGGGCTTCGAACTGCACCTGCTGCTTGAGCCGGTAACCGGGCACGTAGCCGGCCACGGTGGCGACCATGGCCTCGATGGACGCGGCGATCGCGGCCGGGTCGCCGCCTTCGGTCAGGCAGTACACGGTGTCGCGCATGATCAGCGGCGGCTCGGCCGGGTTGAGCACGATGATGGCCTTGCCGCGCTGCGCGCCGCCGACGGTTTCCAGCGCACGCGAGGTGGTCTCGGTGAACTCGTCGATGTTGGCGCGGGTGCCGGGGCCGGCCGACTTGCTGGCGATCGAGGCGACGATCTCGGCGTAGCGCACCGGCGCCACGCGCGCGACCGCGGCCACCACCGGGATGGTGGCCTGGCCGCCGCAGGTGACCATGTTGACGTTGCCCGCGGCCAGGTGCTGGTCCAGGTTGACCGCCGGCACCACGTAGGGGCCGACCGCGGCCGGGGTCAGGTCGATCACGCGCTTGCCGTCGGCGCGCAGCAGGCGGTCGTGGCCGACGTGGGCACCGGCCGAGGTGGCGTCGAACACGATGTCGATGCCGGCGTATTCCGGCATCGCGCGCAGGCCTTCGATGCCGTCGTGGGTGGTGGCCACGCCGAGCCGGCGCGCGCGCGCCAGGCCGTCCGACTGCGGGTCCACGCCGACCATCGCCGCCATCTGCAGGTGGCGGCCGTGGCGCAGGATCTTGATCATCAGGTCGGTGCCGATGTTGCCCGAACCGATCACCGCGACGTTGTGCTTGCTCATGGGCTTACTCTCCACGGAAGGCGGCCGCGACCCGGCCCAGGCCGGAGATGCGGGCTTCGAAGACATCGCCCGGGCGCGCCACGGCCATCGGCCCCAGCGCCCCGGACAGCACGGTGTCGCCGGCGCGCAGCGGCCGGCCGATGCGCGCGGCGGTGCGCGCCAGCCACACCACCGCGTTGAGCGGATTGCCCAGGCACGCAGCGCCGCAGCCCAGCGAGACCGGTTCGCCGCGCTGTTCCAGGCTCATGCCGCACAGGCGCAGGTCCAGCGCGTCGATCTTGCGGGGCGTGCCGCCGAGCACGTAGACGCCGGAGGAGGCGTTGTCGGCGATGGTGTCGAGGATGCTGATCTTCCAGTCGCGCACGCGGCTGTCGACCACCTCGATGGCCGGCAGCGCGTAGCCGATGGCCCCCAATACATGCCCCAGCGTCGGCCGTTCGGCGTCCAGGTCGCGATCGAGCACGAAGGCGATCTCGGCCTCGACCTTGGGCTGGATCAGGCGGCCGAGCGGGATCTCCTCGCCGTCGCCATAGGCCATGTCGTCGAACAGCATGCCGTAGTCGGGCTGGTCCACGCCCAGCTGCCGCTGCACCGCCACCGAGGTCAGGCCGATCTTGCGCCCGGACAGGCGGCGGCCGTTGGCCAGCGCCTGCTCGGTGAGCAGGTGCTGGACCGCGTAGGCGGCGTCGATGCCGCCGGATCCGAGCAGCGGCGCGACCGGCTCGCAGGCCGTTCCACTGCGTGCGGCCTCGCCCAGCAGGCGCGCGGCCTCGCGCACCGGCGCGGTGCCGGCCAGCGCTTCAAAGCTTGATGCAGACATTGCGCAGCTCCGTGTAGAACTCCAGCCCGTGGACGCCGCCTTCGCGGCCGATGCCCGACTGCTTGGCGCCGCCGAAGGCGGTGCGCAGGTCGCGCAGGAACCAGCAGTTGACCCAGGCCACGCCGACCTCGATGGCGGCGGCCACGCGGTGGGCGCGCGACAGGTCGCCGGTCCAGATCGAAGTGGCCAGCCCGTAGGGGCTGTCGTTGGCCGCGGCGATGGCTTCGTCCTCGCGGTCGAACGGGGCGATGTGGCAGCACGGCCCGAAGATCTCCTCGGTCAGCACCGCCGAATCGGCCGGCAGGCCGGTCCAGATGGTCGGTTCCACCCACCAGCCGCCGGACAGCGGCGCCGGCAGCGACGGCACGCCGCCGCCGGTGACGATGCTGGCGCCCTCGTTGCGCGCGCGGGCGTAGTAGGACAGCACCTTGTCGCGGTGCGCCTTGCTGATCAGCGGGCCGAACGTGGTGTCCCCGGCGTTCGGATCGCCCGGGCGCAGCGCCTCGGCCGCCTGCTTCAGGCGCGCGACGAAGGTGTCGAAGATCGGTCGTTCGACATAGATGCGCTCGGTGCCCAGGCAGACCTGGCCGCTGTTGAGGAAGGCCGAGCGGGTAGTACCGGCGATGGCCGCGTCCAGGTCGCAGTCGGCGAAGACCACGGCCGCGTTCTTGCCGCCCAGTTCGAAGGAGACCGGGCGCACGCCCACCGCGGCGGCCTTCATGATCGCCGTGCCGGTGCGGGTTTCGCCGGTGAAGGTGATGCCGTTCACGTCGGGGTGTTCGGTCAGGTACTGGCCGGCACTGTCCGGGCCGAAGCCGTGGACCACGTTGAACACGCCCGGCGGCACGCCGGCATCGTTCATCACCTCGGCCAGCAGGGTGGTCGTGCTGGGGGTTTCCTCCGACGGCTTGACCACCACGGTGTTGCCGAAGGCCAGCGCCGGGGCCACCTTCCAGGTCATCAGCAGCAGCGGCAGGTTCCACGGGCAGATCACCGCGATCACCCCGCGCGGGGTGCGCAGGCCGTAGTTGAGCGCGATGCCGCCGTCGGGCGTGGGCGAGCGGAACGCCTCGGTGGCGCCGTGCGCCAGCTGGTCGGCGAACACGTCGAAGTTGGCCGCCCCGCGCGGGATGTCCAGGTGGCTGGCCAGGCTGTACGGCTTGCCGGTATCGCGCACTTCGGCGGCGACGAACTCGTCGAAGCGGGCGCGGATGCCGTCGGCCAGCCGGCGCAGGATCGCCGCGCGCTCGCCGTCGGTGAGCCGGCCCCAGGGGCCGTGCAGGGCATCGCGCGCCGCGCGCACCGCCATGTCCACGATGCCGGCATCGGCCTCGTGGACGTGGCCCACGACCTGGCCGGTGGCGGGATCGACATTGGCGAACGGAGGCCGGCTGGAAGTGACCGGGCGGCCTGCGATGTAGTGCGTGATGACAGAGGAGGCGGGCGCTTGCGCTGCAGTGATGTTCATGCGGTTTCCGTGGTCGAATCCATAAATTACGAAATTTATTCCGTTTCCTCGTGGTGCTTCGGGGGCCGGATATCTGCCGTATTTCAGCCAAACATCAATGTTTATTGGATTGGCTTGGTGCGGCGATCATGCCAGACAAATTTCGAGATGTCTGCAAAATATCGAAATTAAATTTGACAAGCGAGGGGCGACTCTGCTTTGATCGGTCCCACGCCCACGTTCCGGAGATGCACCCTGATGGCCGCCGTTCCTGATTCCGTCCTCGCCCTGGCGCCGCGCATGGCCGACTGGCGCCAGCGCATCCATGCCTGGCCCGAGCTGGGCTTCGAGGAAGAGCGCACCTCGGCACTGGTGGCCGAGGTGCTGCGCGGCCTCTGGCTGGACGTGCACACCGGCCTGGGCGGCACCGGCGTGGTGGCGGTGATCGACTCCGGCAAGCCGGGGATGTCCATCGGCCTGCGCGCCGACATGGACGCCCTGCCCATGGACGAACACAACGAGCTGCCGTACCGCTCGCAGCGCCCGGGCGTGGCCCACACCTGCGGCCATGACGGCCATACCGCCGCGCTGCTGGGCACCGCCGAGCACCTGGTGGCGAACCCGCCGGCCAGCGGCCGCGTGGTGCTGATCTTCCAGCCGGCCGAGGAAGGCGGGCGCGGCGCCATCAAGATGGTCGAGGACGGCCTGTTCGAGCGCTGGCCGTGCGATGAGGTCTACGCGTTCCACAACATGCCGGCGCTGCCCGGCGGCCAGGCCAGCGTGCGCACCGGCGCCACGCTGCAGTCGCTGGCGGTGTTCGAGATCGCGATCGAGGGCGTCGGCGGCCATGCCGCCGCACCGCACCGCGCCAACGACCCGCTGCAGGTCGCCGCGCGCCTGGCGGTGGAGATCAGCGCCATCGTCGGCCGCCACATCGACCCGATGGAAGCGGCGCTGATCAATGTGGGCAGCCTGCAGGCCGGCACCACCCACAACATCATCCCGTCCTCCGCCTCGCTCAGCGGCACCATCCGCTCGCTGTCGCGCGAGGTGCACGAGGAGCTGCTCAAGCGCCTGCGCGCACTGTGCGAGGGGTATGCGCAGATCTCCGGCTGCAGCATCGACCTGCGCATCCCGCACTCCTGCCCGCCCTGCGTCAACGCGCCGGAACAGGCCGCGCTGGCGGCGCAGGCGCTGGGCGACGTGCTGGGCGCGGACAACGTCAGGACCGACATGCGCGCCTATCCGTTCTCGGACGATTTTTCCTACATGCTGGAACAGTGGCCCGGCGCCTACCTGTTCCTGGGAATGGACAGCGCCATGTGCCACCACCCGACGTTCCGGTTCGACGACCAGCTGCTGCCGGTGGCCGCGGCGGTATTCGAGCGGATCGTGCGCCGCCGCCTGGGCTGAGCCCGGGCGCCGCGCCGGCGCAACGTTCCTTCCCACGGCCCCCCGCATCCATTGAGGTACCGCGTCATGTCGATCGTCGTCGAGCAACTGCGTTACGTCGTCCTTGGAACCCGCGACCTGGACGCGGCCGCGCATTTCGCCGGCACCGAACTGGGGCTGCAGGCGCTGCCGGCCGGCAACGGCGAGCAGGCGTTCCGTTCCGACGAGCGCCAGTACAGCCTGGTCTATTCCAGCGCGTCTCCGCGCCGCCATGCGGTCGGCCTGGAACTGCGCGACGAAGCGGCGCTGCAGGCCGCGCTGCAGGCGCTGCAGGCGCGCGGCATCCCGGCGCAGCGCGATGCGGCGCTGGCCGCACGGCGCAACGTGCGCGCGCTGGCCGCGTTCACCACGCCCGGCGGCCTGTGCCTGGAACTGGTGGTGCGCCCGCAGAACCAGGGCTGGCGTTTCTTCCCCGCGCGCGACAGCGGCGTGACCGGGCTGGCGGCGCTGGCGCTGCGCAGCACCGACGCGGCCGCCGACGAGGCGCTGCTGGTCGACCTGTTCGGCCTGCAGGTCCGCGACTGGATCGGCGATGCGTCCTACCTGGGCATGGATGCGGCGCACCACCGGCTGGCGTTGTTCCCGGCCGCGGCCGCCGGCGTGCTGGCGGTCGAGTTCGAGGTGCAGGGGCTGGACCAGGTGATGCAGCAGTACCACCGCCTGCGCGGACTGCCGCAGGCCATCGCGCACGGCCCCGGCCGCCGCCCCGCATCGGGGCAGGCGTTCGTCACCTTCGCCGGTCCCGACGCGGTGTACTACAGCTTCGTCGCCGAGGGCGAGCACATCGCCGCCGCGTCGCCGCGGCGCCCGCGCCAGTTCGCGATGCGCGCCGATTCGCACTGCGCCTGGGGCAGCGACTGCGCCATCGCCGAGCTGGCGGCCGATGCGGTATCGCCGCGCCCGGCGCTGCGCGGAGTGCCCAGCGCATGATCCAGCTGCGCGACGTGAGCTACGTGCGCCTGGGAACCCGCGACCTGGAAGGCGCCACGCGCTACGCCACGGCCATCCTCGGCCTGGAAGTGGCTGAGCGCGGCCATGGCGCGGCGTACTTCAAGTCCGACCAGCGCGAGCACACCCTGTGCTATTTCGAGGGCGACCCGGCCGACCAGGTCGTCGCCTTCGAGGTGGACACGCGCGCCGAACTGGACGCGGCGGGCGCCGAGCTCGAGCGGCTGGGGCATCCGGTGCACCGCGGCACCGCCGGCGAGGCGCAGCAGCGCAAGGTGCGCGACTTCATCGCCTTCCGCGACCCCACCGGCAACCGCATCGAGCTGGTGTGGCGGCCGCAGATGTCCTCGCGCCGCTACCACGGCGCGCGCGATGCCGGCATCACCGGCTTCAGCCACATCGGGCTGTGCACCACCGACGCGGTGCGCGACGAGGCGTTCTGGACTTCCGTGTGCAATGCGCGGGTCAGCGACCGCATCGGCGATGCGCCGCTGCTGCGCATCGACGAGGTCCACCACAAGATCGCGCTGTTCCCGACCAACCGCGCCGGCATCCAGCACATCAACCACCAGGTGGCCAGCGCCGACGACGTGCAGCGCTCGCTGCACCATCTGCGCGGCCAGGGCATCCCGGTGGTGTTCGGGCCCGGCCGCCATCCGACTTCGGGCGCGCGCTTCCTGTACTTCGAAGGGCCCGACGGCATGGTCTACGAATATTCCTCGGGCGTGAGCAGCATCGCCGACGAGCTGCTGTACCGCGAACGCCAGTTCGAGTTCGCGCCGCCGGGCTTCTGCATGTGGGGCGCCGAGCCGCAGATCCGGGAGTTCCGCAAGTGAGCGCGCAGCTGGAGGCGCTGGCGCGCAGCGTGCGCGTGGCCGCTCGCGCCCTGGGCCGCGCCGGGCTGGTGCACGCCTATGGCCACTGCAGCGCACGCATCGACGCCGCTTCGTTCCTGGTGGCGCCGTCGCGGCCGCTGGGGCTGGTACGGCCGGGCGAGCGCTGCACGGTGGTGCCGCTGGAGGGCGAGCTGCCCGAGGGCGTGCTGCCCGAAGTGCGCATCCACCGCGAGATCTACCGCCGCCGCCCCGACGTCGGTGGCGTGGCGCGGATCCAGCCGCCGAAGCTGATGAGCCTGAGCGTGCTCGGCCGCACGCCGCTGGCCCGGCATGGTTTCGGCGCCTATTTCTACCCGCAGCCGCCGCTGTGGGACGACCCGCTGCTGCTGCGCTCGGACGTGCAGGCGCGGCGCCTGGCCGAACAGCTCGGCGACGCGCGCGCCATCGTCATGCGCGGCAATGGCGCGGTGACCGCCGGGCAGTCGCTGCAGGCGGCGGTGGTGCTGGCCTGGTACCTGGAAGACGCCGCGCGCGTGGAGCTGGACTGCCTGTCCGCCGCCGCGCACACCCTGCCGACCTGCCTGAGCGAGGAGCAGTCCGCGGTCCGCGCGACCTGGAACGGCCGCCTGCTCGAGCGCATGTGGGACTACCTCACCGCGGGCGACGCCGAGCTGGACTGAGCCGCCGCCCGCTTCCATTGCCACCCGAAGACGGAAGAAAGACCGATGAAGATCCTGCTGAACGCGTCGCTGCTGGCGGCGCTCGGCCTGGCCGGCCATGCCGCGGCCGCCGACACCTGCGCCTCGGCCGATGATGCCAAGGTGATCCGCCACTACTACGCCCAGACCCGCCCGGGCGCACCGCCGCCCGCAGTGGCGCGTCTGTTCCGGATGGAGGAGACGCGCGTGGTCAGTGCGCTGGAGCCGGCCCAGGCCTACGGCGTGCGTTCCAACCGCCTGCTGTTCGATGAAGTCTGGAAATCGGTCGACGCCTGGGGCGCCGATACCCGCATCGGCATCGTGTTCACCTCCGGCGGCATGCATGTCTGGAACTTCCCCAGCAAGGTGCCGCAGACCCAGTCGACCACCACGCCGATCTGGTACGACATGTACGTCGATGGCGGCGCGGGAGTGCACGGGCACATCACGCCGCAGGAAGTGGACCAGATCTGGGCGTTGCAGATCCCCACCAAGGAAGCGGACAAGTTCACCCGCATCCTCGGCTTTTACGACAAGCAGGGCGCGCTGATCGTCGGCCTGTACGTGTCCGAGGGCGTGAAGGATTTCGATCCCAAGGCGGTGGCGGGCTTCGAGCGCACCCGCGAACTGCTGCGCGCGCAGCCGCGGATCTGCGCGGCCGGCTGAGATCCTGCCTCCGCGCCCGGGGGGCGTGGAGGCACCTGGCCGCGGCGTGCGGCAGCGCCGGTCACGAAGCGTCTTTCTGCCCGGCGTCCAGCGCCGCCACGGTCTTGCGCACCTCGTCGTAGGTGCGCATCAGGTGGTCGTGGGTAAGGCGGCAGGCGCGCAGCGCGTTGCGTTCCAGGGTCGCCTCGAAGATCGCCTGGTGCTCGTCCTGCACGAAGCGCTTGCCGCGCGAGGCGCTCAGCGACACCCGCCGGTAGCGTTCGGCCTGGTGGTAGAGCAGTTCCTGCAGCTTGATCAGCCACGGCGAATCGCAGGCGGACACCAGCGCATAGTGGAACTGGCGGTTGCGGTCTTCCCAGGCGTCGAGCAGCTCCTGCGGAGCGGCTTCGCCGCGGCCCAGCACTTCGCCCTCGACCTCATTGAGGGCGTCGTAGGTCTCGCGCACGCGCGCTTCCCAGGCTTCGTCGCCGCGCTCGATCGACAGCCGCAGCGCCTCGGTCTCGATCAGGTTGCGCACCCGCGAGATGTCGTCCAGTTCCTCCAGCGACAGCGGCGATACCCAGAAGCCGCGCTGGTCCTCGGTCTTCACCAGCTGGTCGCCGACCAGCCGCGCCAGCGCCTCGCGCAGCGGCGACATGCCGATCTCGTAATGCTGGACCAGGGCCTCGAGCTTGAGCTTGCCGCCCGGCGGCCACTGGCCGTGGACGATGTCGCGGCGCAGGCGCTGGTAGGCGCGTTTGGCCAGGGTACGGGCGGCGGCCGGGGCGGAGGCGGTGGTCTTCATGCGTACAGTGTGGGGCGGGAATTTCGAAAATCAAATTTCTCTGCTGTGATGCAGCATTCCCCGGATTAATTTCGACAACGGGAATTTCGCTAAATTTCCGTGACGGAAATAAGTGATTGTTTTTAAACATTTCGAGTGGGGGTTGTCGTGCGTTGTTGTCAATCAATCGCATGATGGAAGAAAAAATATCGTAATTTTCGTTGACACCTCGACGCGCTCTTGCTGTGATCCGGGTGCACTCCGGCGCCAGCGCCGGCCTTCGGAACGTGGATGGGGCATCGGCCCGGGCCCGGGAACGGCCACTGCCGGCGACATGCCGGGCAGCGTGGGCGTCCATCCGTCAGCCACAGTGAATTGCGGGGGAATGATGAGCAGTCGAGCAGGGCAACAGCGGGTTCTGGCCAGCGGATTTTCGATATTGGCGGTGTGCATCGCCGGCGCATTGCAGGCGCAGGAGGCACCGGTGCAACTGGATACGGTGGTCGTCACCGGCACCAACATCCGCGGCGCGACGCCGGCGGGCAACGCCGTGATGGTGATCGGCGCCGAGCAGATCCAAGCCAGCGGCAAGGCCACGGTGGGCGATTTCCTGCGCGAACTGCCGGCCAACTTCGCCGGCGGCGTGGGCATGAGCGACAACATCCAGGGGTCGGACAGCAGCGTCGCCGGCTCCAACATGACCGGCGGCCAGGGCGTGAACCTGCGCGGCCTGGGCGCCCTGTCCACGCTGGTGCTGGTCAATGGCCGCCGCGTCGCGGCCGCCGGCCAGTACGGGGATTTCGTCGACATCTCGACCATCCCCAGCAATGCGGTCGACCACATCGAGGTCCTGCTCGACGGCGCTTCGGCGGTGTACGGCTCCGACGCGGTCGGCGGCGTGGTCAACATCATCCTCAAGCGCAGCGACGACGGCGCCCGCACCACCGTCCGCCTCGGCAACGCCACCGAGGGCGGCAACAGCCAGGTCCAGATCGGCCAGACCTGGGGCAGGCACTGGGACGGCGGCGGCATGATCGTCGGCTACGAATACGACCGGCAGGACGCGCTGGCCGCCACCGACCTGGGCATCTACCGCTCCGGCAGCGACTTCAGCGACCGCGGCGGCGTCAACTGGCGCCGTGCCGGCGCCCGTGCCGGTGCGGCGGCCAACCAGTTCAACACGCCCACCGCCAACGGCTGGGGCACCCCGGCCCGGCGCATCTCCGGCGGCAGCCTGGTCGCGGTGACCGATGGCGTCGGCAACACCCACGATGCCTGGGACAAGGTGGACATCCTGCCGGAGATGCAGCGCCACAGCGCCTTCGTCGGCTTCGAGCACGAGGTCGGCGCCGTGGGCCTGTACGGCGACCTGCGCTATACCCGCCGTCGCGGCACCTACAACCAGGGCTACCAGGCGCTGTACGGCACCCTTGGCCCGAACAATCCGTACCTGATCCCGGGCGTGGCCAACAACTATGGCGTGCTGATCGACGACCGCCCGCTGCAGCGCGAGGTCGGGGTGGACAGCATCGCCGCGACCATCGGCGCCGGCTTCGACCTCGGCGGCAGCTGGCGCGGCGAAGCCACGCTCAGCTACAGCCGCGACGAGCAGTTCCGCAACTCCGACGTGCAGCGCAACGCCAACATCTACGACTACCTGCCCACGCCTGCCGGCGGCAGGGTGCAGGCGCCGACTGCGATCCAGTGCAGCCAGGGCCTGCCGGCCAACGCCACCCCGGCACAGCTGGCCTACTGCGCCGGGCTCAACTACGCCGCGTTCAACCCGTGGACCACCGAGCCGCTGTCCGCGCAGGTGCTGTCGCAGCTGATCGGCTACGAGAACCTCGACTTCGCCTCGTGGCTGGCGCAGGCCAGTTTCAAGGTCGATGGCGACCTGTTCGCGATGCCCGGCGGCATCGCCAAGCTGGCCGCGGGCATCGATTACCGCCGCGAGAACATCGGTGGCGAACTGGACTTCAACTGGCGCTCGACCTCGGGCAAGCACGAAGTCTTCGGCACCACCGAGCGCGACGTCGGCGCGGTGTTCGCGGAACTGGCCTTCCCGCTGATCGGCAAGGACAACGCCTCGCGCTTCGCGCAGAAGCTGGACCTGTCCCTGGCCGCCCGCTACGAGCGCAGCCGCGGCATGGGCGACTTCTCCACCTTCAATCCGAAGGTCGGCCTGGACTTCAAGCCCACCGACGCACTGACCCTGCGCGCCAGCTGGGGCACCTCGTTCCATGCCCCGCCGATGCGCTACGCCTACGACGGCGTGCAGCCGATCACCGGCGGCAATGGCGCGTTCCTGCGTGCGGACCTGTACCGCGCGCCCTGCGATACCACTGTGGTCCCGCTCAACGGCGTGTCCAACACCGCCGCCGGCTGCACCTTCAACGCGATCGTCGTCTCCGGCGGCGCCGGCCCGACGCTGAAGCCGGAAGAGGCCAGGACCTGGACCCTGGGCTTCGACTGGAAGCCGGAGTGGGCGCCGGGCCTGCGTGCCGGCGCGAGCTACTTCAACCTGAAGGTCGACGATCGCATCGTGCGCATCCAGGCCGGGCAGCTGGGCGGCATCCTCAACGACCTGTTCACCAAGGGCGCCACCCCGTACATCGGCAGCCTGGAGATCAATCCGGGCGCGGACCGCGTGCGCCAGATCATGGAGAACGACCCGCGCTACCTCGGCCAGCTCGGTGCCGGCCCGGTGATGGGGCCGGCGGACGTGGCGATGATCGTCAACGCCACCCAGCTCAACCTGGCCTCGCTGAGGATGGACGGCTTCGACTTCAATCTGGACTACGGCTTCGACACCAGCTACGGCGGTTCGCTGGAGTTCTTCAACCGCGGCACCCTGCTCAAGTCCTACGAGATCGAGGCCACGCCGGGCGCCGGCTACGTCGACCGCCTCGCCAGGTACAGTGCCGCCGACGGCTCCAGTCCGGTCAAGCTGCGCTCGATGCATGGGGTGAAGTGGTACTACGGCAACCTCAACGCGTCGCTGACGATGAACTACGTGGACGACTACCAGTGCGTGGCCGGCTGCTTCCTGCCCAACGCGCAGGGCATGCCGGTGGCGGCGACCGCGCCGGTGAAGATCAAGGCCTGGAAGACCTTCGACTTCCACCTGGGCTACGACCTGTCCGACATCGGCGGCCTGTTCCGCGACTCGCGGGTGAACTTCACCGCCATCAACCTCACCAACAGCGCGCCGCCGTTCTTCGACACCGGTACCACCGCTGCCGTCGATACCCTGCCGGACCCCTATGATCCAGCCAACGCGACGGTGATGGGCCGCAGCCTGGTGCTGTCGTTCGACAAGCGCTGGTGAGCAACGCAGGCCTGTCCGGCGCCATGCCGGGCAGGCCGGGAGAGAATCGATGATGAAAGCAGTATCCGTGGTGCTGGCGCTGGGCCTGGCCCTGGCGCCAGCGATGGCGGCGGCCGCACCGGACCAGCCCGCCGCAGCGGCCGCCACGCCGTTGCAGGTCAAGGGCGCGCAGCAGTTCGACCTGGCCGCCGCCGATGGCCGCAGCTACCGCATTTTCGTGTCGGTGCCGGACAAGCCGGCGCCGCGCGGCGGCTACGGCGTGTTCTACGTGCTGGACGGCAATGCCATGTTCCTCACCGCGCTGGAGACGGTGCGCGCCATGGAGCGCCGCCCCGACGTGCCGCGCGACCTGGCCACGGTGGTGGTCGGCATCGGCTACCCCGACGGCGTGGACATCGGCAGCGCGCGCACCCTGGACCTGACGCCGCCGGGCAGCGGCAACCCGCGCATCAGCGCGGCTTCGGGCGGCGCCGATGCCTTCCTCGACTTCATCGAGGGCCGGCTCAAGCCGCGCATCGCCGCACTGGCGCCGGTCGACCCGGCACGGCAGGCGCTGTTCGGGCATTCCTTCGGCGGCCTGTTCGTGCTGCATTCGATGCTGCGCAAACCCGATGCCTTCGCCGTGCGCGCCGCGGCCAGTCCGTCGATCTGGTTCGACCGCGCCGACATCGCCCGGCAACTGGCCGATACCCTGGCCACGCGCCCCTCCGGATCGCCGCCGCTCAAGCTGCTGCTCACCGCGGGCGAGTACGAGCAGGCGCTGTCGCCGCTGGCGCACTCGCGGCCGAATGTCGCCAAGCTGGCGCTGCTGCAGAAGGAGCGGGCGCAGGTGGACAGCAGCCGCGCCCTGGCAGCGGCACTGGTGGAGCGCACGCCCGTGGATGCGCGCTTCGACGAGATCGCCGGCGAGGACCACGGCACAGTCATCCCCGCGGCGATCAGCCGCGCGGTGTCGTTCATGCTGATGCCGCAGATGGAAGTGCCGCCGGTGCCCACGGCCGCCGCGTACTGGCAGATGACGCCCGAACAGCGCTACGACCTGCGCATGTGGGTGCGGCAGCTGCCCGACCGCCAGCGCATCCCCTGGCTGACCCGCCTGCGCGACACCCTGCACGACGGCCTGAGCAAGGAGCAGGGCCAGGTCCTGCATGAAGAGCGCAACCGGATGGACGCCGAGCAGGGCAGCCGGCCGCATGACATAAACGCGCCGGCGCGCTGAGCCGCGTGATCGCGGCGACGCCCCCCCCCCCCCCCCGGCGGGGGGGGGGGTTTTTACGCGCCCCCCCCGGCCCCCCGGGCCAAGGCGGGG
>NZ_JASCOS010000077.1:0-17396 GCF_029959705.1 Stenotrophomonas sp. PS02297
TGGGCGCCTTCGCCGCGGGCGTGGGCACGGTGACCAAGGGCGTGGGGTTCCTGCCGCTGCTGGCGCTGCTGCCCTGGGCCGCCTGGCGCTGGCGGCACCCCCGTGCGCCCGGCGCCGGGCGCGGCTGGGGCTGGTGGCTGATCCTGCCGCTGTTCATCGCCGGCACCTGCGTGTGGCTGGCGCCGCTGGGCATCGCCCTGCTGCACAACCCCGACCCGCACCTGCAGTCCTACGCGCAGGAACTGCTGTTCAAGCAGACCGGCACCCGCTATGCCAACGCCTGGCACCACAAGCAGCCGGCCTGGTACTACCTGCAGGTGATCGCTACGCTGTGGCTGCCGGGCAGCCTGCTGCTGCCGTGGCTGGTGCCGGCCTGGTGGCGCCGCCTGCGCCGCGCCGATCCGCGCTACATCGTGCTGCTGGGCTGGGCGCTGCTGGTGCTGCTGTTCTTCAGCGCCAGCCCGGGCAAGCGCGAGGTCTACATCCTGCCGATGCTGCCGGCGCTGGCGGTGGCGGCCGCGCCGCTGCTGGCCGGGTTGCTGCGCCGCACCGGCGTGCGCTGGGCGCTGCTGGCATACGTGCTGCTGCTGGCAGTGGCGACGCTGGCCATCGGCTATGGCGCGCTGCACGGCGACGGCTGGGCGCAACGCAACGCGGCCAAGCGCGCGATCGACCCGTGGGTGCTGCCGCAGGTCGGCGCCTGGCTGCTGGGTTTCGGCATCGCCGCGCTGGCGCTGGTGGCAACGCTGCGCCTGCGCCGCGCCGGGCTGGCGGCGGTGCTGGCCACGGTGCTGCTGTGGGCGATGTACGGACTGGGCCTGATGCCGGCGCTGGACCCCTATAGTTCGGCCGCCGCGGTCATGGAAAAGGCACGCCAGCGCATCGGCGACGGCGAACTGGGCATGGTCGCCTGGCGCGAGCAGAACCTGCTGCAGACCCATCCGCAGGCGGCGGACTTCGGCTTCAAGCGCCCCTGGTCCGAACAGTGGGAGCTGGCCGGGCAATGGGTGGCGGCCGCTCCGGAGCGGCGCTGGCTGTTCGTCCTCAAGGAGGCGATGACGCCCTGCGCCGACCCGGCACGGGTGATCGACATCGGCAGCGCCAACCGCAACGAATGGCAGCTGCTGCCGGGCACCGCGCTGGATACCGCCTGCGTGGCCGCAAGCCACGGCGAAGTCGCCGAAACGCCGGACGAAACCAACGACGACTGAACCCGGTGTGGCATTAACGTCCTGCCGACGCGCCTCCGACCAGTCTCCGACATGCCGGGACCGACCATGCCGCCATTCACCGTCGATGGCGTACCGCTCCTGTGCCTGCCGTTCCTTCCTCGCCTGCTCCCTATGCATTGCCGGTCGGCGGGCTCGCCGCCACCCGGCGCGGCTTTCTTGGCCGCCACCTGCTGATTCCCCTGCTGATCGCGCTGGCCGCCAGCGCGGTACTGATGGCCGGCAATGGCGACCAGTGGCTGGCCGACCTGTTCTACCGCTGGGAGGGCGGCCAATGGGCGCTCAAGGATTCCTGGTGGACCAGCCATGTGATCCACCGCGGCGGCAAGAACCTGAGCACCCTCGCCGCACTGCTGGTGATGCTGGCCCTGCTGCGCGCCTGTTTCGACACCCGCTGGAAGCCGTTGCGGATGCCGCTGCTGTACCTGCTGCTGGCGGTGGGCCTGTCCACCGGCATGGTCGCCCTGCTCAAATCCATGACCCAGATGGATTGCCCCTGGGACCTGCAGCGCTACGGCGGCCTGCGTCCGTTCATCGGCCTGTTCCAGCCACGCCCGGTCATGCTCGGCCATGCCGCCTGCTTCCCGGCCGGCCATGCCAGTGCCGGTTATGGCTGGGTGGCGCTGTACTTCTTCGCGCTGCGGATGCGCCCGCAATGGCGCTGGGCGGCATTGGCCGTCGCCGTGGCCACCGGCCTGGTGTTCGGCATCTCCCAGCAACTGCGCGGCGCGCACTTCCTCTCGCATGATGTGTGGTCGCTGGCGGTCAGCTGGACCGTGGCGGTACTGCTCTACCTGCTGATGTTCCCGCCGGCCAAGGCCACCCCCTTCAAGGAAGAAGCTCGCGCATGAACGCCGCCTCCCCGCCCCTGCCCGCATCGACCACCGCATTCGCGCGGCTGCGCCGGTGGCGCCCGGAAATCACTACCGAAACGCTGATCCTGCTGGCCAGCGCGTTCTTCGCGCTGGTCTGCAACGGCCTGTTCTGGCGCGACGCCATGGCCACGAACCCCGGCAGCGTGCTGTTCGCGCTGTCGCTGTTCGCCCTGTTGATGGGCGTGCATGCCCTGCTGCTCGGCCTGCTGGTGTGGCGCTGGAACGCCAAGGTGCTGCTGACGGTCCTGTTCGTCACCACCGCCTTCGCCACGCACTACATGAACAGCTTCAACGTCTACCTGGACGCGGACATGCTGCGCAACGTGCTGGCCACCGACCAGAAGGAATCGCGCGAGCTGATGACACCGGCGCTGCTCCTGCCGCTGCTCGGCTACGCGCTGGTTCCATGCGTGCTGCTGTGGCGTGTGCGCCTGCGCCGCCGCGGCTGGGGCCGCACCCTGCTGTGGCGCCTGCTGTTCCTGGTGGGCGTGGTGATGGTGGCCGGCGCCGGCACGCTGGCCTCGTTCCAGAACGTGTCGGCGCTGATGCGCAACCATCGCGAGGTGCGCTACCTGGCCACCCCGGTGAACTACCTGATCGCGCTGAAGCAGAACCTGGTCACCTCCAACCCGATCAAGAACCAGCCCAAGCTGCCGCTCGGCACCGACGCCAAGGCCACCCCTCGCGCAGCGGGCAGCAGGCCGCGCCTGCTGGTGCTGGTGGTCGGCGAAACCGTGCGCGCACAGAACTGGGGCCTGAACGGCTACGACCGCCAGACCACGCCCGAACTGGCGCAGGCCGGCGTGATCAACTTCCCCGACATGCACTCCTGCGGCACCAGTACCGAGGTCTCGCTGCCCTGCATGTTCTCGCCGTTCGGCCGCCACGATTACGACGAGAAGAAGATCCGCGCCCACCAGTCGCTGCTGCATGTGCTCGAACACGCCGGCATCGCCACGCTGTGGCGCGACAACCAGTCCGGCTGCAAGGGCGTGTGCGAAGGCCTGGAAATCCAGCGCCTGGACGATGCGACCAAGCCCGGCCTGTGCGCCGACGGCCGCTGCATGGACGAGATCCTGCTCGACGACCTCGCCGCGCAGGTGCGCGCCAAGCCGGGCGACCGCGTCGTCGTCCTGCACCAGCTCGGCAACCACGGCCCGAGTTACTTCCAGCGCTACCCGGCGCAGTTCCGCCAGTTCGCGCCGACCTGCGACACCGCGGACCTGGGCAAATGCAGCCGCGAACAGATCGTCAACAGCTACGACAACGCGGTGCGCTACACCGACCATTTCCTGGCCCAGACCATCGCCGCCCTGCGCGGCCTGGACGACTACGACACGGCCATGATCTACCTCTCCGACCACGGCGAATCGCTGGGCGAGAAAGGCCTGTATCTGCATGGCGTGCCCTATGCCATCGCGCCGGACGAACAGACCCGCGTGCCGATGGTGATGTGGTTCTCGCCGCAGTTCGCCGCCGACCGCGGCCTGGACCTGCAATGCCTGCGCGACCGCGCGCACCGCCGTACCGACCAGGACAACCTGTTCCCCTCGGTGCTGGGGCTGATGCAGGTCGGGACCTCGGTCTACGCGCGCGACCGCGACCTGTTCGCCGGTTGCGGGGGATAAAACCGTCCTTCGCGGGAGCGCACTTCAATGCACGATGAGGCCTTGCCGGAACACCTGTCCGCAGAGGAAGCAAAAACAGTCGGTGTTTTCCAAGCGTCATTGCCGCTCTTTGCGGACAGCCTGCTGCCAGTACCCCGCTGAAGCCCCATCGCGCACTGAAGTGCGCTCCTTCGGTGGCAAGATGATCCGCCTGCCCCCCGGAGAACCACCATGGCCACCTTCCCGCAATGGCTGCCCTGGGCCCTGCTGTCGGCCGCCTTCGCCGCGCTGACCGCGATCTTCGCCAAGCTCGGCCTGCAGCAGGTCGATGCCGACCTGGCGATGCTGCTGCGCACCGTCGCCATCGTCGCGGTGCTGGGGTTATTCGTGGCCGCCACCGGCAAGTGGAGCAACCCACTGGCCCTGCCCGGCAAGACCCTGCTCTGGCTGCTGCTCTCGGCACTGGCCACCGGCGCCTCGTGGCTGTGCTACTTCCGCGCCCTGCAACGCGGCCCGGCCTCGCAGGTGGCGCCGGTGGACAAGCTCAGCGTGGTGCTGGTGGCGGTATTCGCCTTTGCCTTCCTGCACGAACGCCTGGCCTGGCGCGAATGGCTGGGCGTAGCGATGATCGGCGGTGGCGTGCTGCTGATGGCCCTCAAGCGCTGAGGTGTTGTAGCGCCGGGCAACGCCCGGCGGAGCTTTCCGGTGAAGTCCCAGCGGGGCGTTGCCCCGCTCTACAAGACCGCATCGCCCTGTAGCGCCGGGCGACGCCCGGCGGGGCTTTCCCGGTGAAGCCCCAGCGGGGCGGTGCCCCGCTCTACACGACGGCCGCGCCCTGTAGCGCCGGGCGACGCCCGGCGGGCCTTTCCCGGTGAAGCCCCAGCGGGGCGTTGCCCCGCTCTACAAGACGCAGATCGCCCTGCCTCCGTCTCGCTCCTCTCCACGCGTTCCTCGCCTCTTGCCGCGACCGCCGCGGCCCTCTAGCCTTCGCCGGTCAACTACCACCGGGGAATCGCGTGAAACAACGTCATCTGCTGCTGGCCCTCGCCGTGAGCGCCGGCGTGCTGTCGCTGGCCGCCTGCAACAAGGAAGCCGCCACCGACACCGCCGCACCAGCGTCGCAGGCCGCGCCGGCCGAAAGCGCCGACCAGTTCATCGCCCGGGTCAACGACGAGTACAAGGCCATGTACCCGGAAATGACCTCGGCGCAGTGGCTCTCGTCCACCTACATCAACGACGATTCCGCGCGCGTGGCGGCCAAGGCCAACGAGCGCTGGCTGACCACGCTCAACGGCTGGATCGAACAGGCCGGCAAGTACGAAGGCCAGCCGATGAGCGAGGACACCAGGCGTGCCCTGCACCTGCTCAAGCTGATGACCGCCATGCCGGCCCCGCGCGACCCGGCCAAGCTGGCCGAACTGGCCGCCATCGCCACCAAGCTGGAAGGCGACTACGGCGCCGGCACCTACTGCACCGGCGAAGGCGATGCGCAAAACTGCCGCCAGCTCGGTGAGCTGGAACAGGTGCTGGCGCGCTCGCACGACTACGCCAAGCAGCTCGACGCGTGGCAGGGCTGGCACTCCACCGCCGTGGCCTCGCGCAAGCCATACCAGCGCTTCGTCGAACTGGTCAACGAAGGCGCGCGCGAACTGGGCTACACCGATGCCGGGCAGATGTGGCGCGCCGGCTACGACATGCCGGCCGAGCAGGTCGGCCCGGAAACCGACCGCCTGTGGGTGCAGGTCAAGCCGCTGTACGAACAGCTGCACTGCTACACCCGCGCCAAGCTGGACAAGGAATACGGCAAGGACAAGGCCGAAGTCGGCGGCGGCCTGATCGCCGCGCACCTGACCGGCAACATGTGGCAGCAGGACTGGAGCAACCTGTGGGACCAGCTGCAGCCCTACCCCGGCGCCGGCAGCCTGGACATCACCGCCGCGCTGGAGAAGCAGCACCAGGGCAACCTGAGCGCGGCGCTGGCCAAGGCCGGCGCCAACGCCGACGTCGCCGCCCGCTTCAAGGCCCAGCGCGAGGCCGAACTGGCCACCGCCAAACAGATGACCGAGCGCGCGCAGGACTTCTACGTGTCCCTGGGCATGCCCAAGCTGCCGCCCAGCTACTGGCAGAACACCCAGTTCATCAAGCCGCTGGACCGCAACGTGGTCTGCCACGCCAGCGCCTGGGACATGAACATGGGCGGCGACGGCAAGGACGTGGGCGCGGACGTGCGCACCAAGATGTGCATCACCCCGAACGAAGAAAACTTCACCACCATCTACCACGAGCTCGGCCACATCTATTACGACCTGGCCTACAACCCGCTGCCGCCGTTGTTCCAGGGCGGCGCCAACGACGGCTTCCACGAAGCCATCGGCGACACCATCGTGCTGGCGATGACCCCGCAGTACCTCAACTCCATCGGCCTGGTCGACAAGCCGCAGGAAAGCCACGAGGCCACCATCAACGCGCAGATGCGCATGGCGCTGAGCGGCGTGTCGTTCCTGCCGTTCGGCCTGATGATCGACCGCTGGCGCTGGGGCGTTTTCGACGGCTCGATCAAGCCCGAGCAGTACAACCAGAAGTGGTGGGAACTGAAGGCCCAGTACCAGGGCGTGGCCCCGGCCAGCGCACGCGGCGAGGACTACTTCGACGCGGGCGCCAAGTACCACGTGCCGGGCAACACCCCGTACCTGCGCTATTTCCTGGCGCGCACCCTGCAGTACCAGTTCTACAAGGGCCTGTGCGACGCCGCCGGTTATACCGGCCCGCTCAACCAGTGCACCTTCTACGGCAACAAGGAAGCCGGCCAGAAGTACTGGGCCATGCTCAGCAAGGGCGCCAGCCAGCCATGGCAGGCCACCCTCAAGGAACTGACCGGCACCGAGAAACTCGACGCCGCGCCGATGCTGGAATACTTCGCCCCGCTGCAGGAATGGCTCAAGCAGCAGAACGAAGGGCAGATGTGCGGGTGGCAGGCGGGCACCCCGCAGCCGGTGAAGCCGGCGGCGCCGTAAAGCCGGGTTGAAGCGTGGAGACGAAGGGCGCCTCAAGGCGCCCTTCGTTCAAATGAAACCCGCGCGTGCCCCATATCTCGACATGACCTTAAAACACTGCCCATGACCGATATTTCCGCAAGCAGATCTCCCGGACTTTCCCCTGCCCCAGCAACACCGGCACACTCGCGGGGAATCATCTGGCTGCTCACCGGCCTGATCTCCAGCATCGTCGCTGCCATCGCCATCACCCTGATCGGCGTATGGGTTTTCCCGCAGTTCTCCGACACCTTCACCGCCTTCAGCCTGTCCGGCAACGAGTTGCCGCTGCTCACCCGCCTGACCACCCGCTTCTACCCCGCCATCTGGTGCGCCCCGGCTCTCGTGATCCTGATCCGGCTGTCCTGGCCCAGCAAGGCCCGCCGCCCGATCGCCGCAGGCGTGCTCGGACTGCTCACGCTGTTCGGCGGCGTGCCCCTGGTTTTTCTGTCGGCCTACCTGCCGATTTTCCAGCTGCTCTCGTCGGTGTAGGCGCCGCCGCCCCCGATTGAAGTGAACGGTTAAAAGCCGATGCAACTGGCAGGTTGATATCGCAACACCGGCGCATCATGGAGCCGGAGCAAAACCAGAACATGAAGGGCGCCTGACGGCGCCCTTCGCTTTTCTGCATCCAGCCACGCTGACCTGCACGGCAATCCGGTTACGTCGCATCCGCGTTACACCCACGGGCCAGCAGGTGTATTCGTTACAGCAGCATTCCTGCGGTATAACGCCGAAGCAAAACCATCCTACCCAATCGCTCAAGAGCCCTCCAAGCAACTGATGCAGAAAGGGAAAGCCACGCATTGCCAGCCCAATGGAAGTCAGCCATGATCCGCATTACACCGCGTTTAGGCGGTCCAATAGGCGTTGAGGTTGCACGGACACATCAGGGGGATATGATGGAAATAGCAAACACACTCATCATCTCTGCCACGCTACTCGGCCCAATTCTTGCCGTACAAGCTCAGAAGACGATTGAGCGTATTCGCGAGAGAAGACAGCGAAAGCTCTGGGTATTCCACACCTTAATGGCAACGCGCGCATCATCTCTGCCACGCTACTCGGCCCAATTCTTGCCGTACAAGCTCAGAAGACGATTGAGCGTATTCGCGAGAGAAGACAGCGAAAGCTCTGGGTATTCCACACCTTAATGGCAACGCGCGCAGCTCGTCTAAGCACTGAGCACGTGCAAGCGCTCAACATGATTGACCTGACGTTCTATGGTCATAGAGCTCTAGGGATACATCGTCGATCTAAGCGGGAGCAGACGGTGCTGAACTCTTGGCGAGAGTACCTGGACCACCTTGAAACAAAATTTGAGGATGATCAAGCGGCGAACTGGAGAGCACGCGGAGAAGAGCTCTTTGTCAACTTGCTAAACGCAATTGCAGTTGACGTTGACTTTACCTTTGACCGCGTCCAGCTAAAAAAGCACATCTACTCACCCGTGGCTCATGGTCGCCTTGAGGAGGAACAAGAAAGGCTGCGCCGTCTCGCCATTGATGTTCTTTCCGGAGCAAGCCCCCTAAGCATGAATGTCACCAGCTTTCCAATTGATGAAGACGCATTGAAAGCACAGATTGATTTGCATCAGTCGCTACGATCTGCTTTAAACGGTGACGGGTCGCTTACAGTCAAAGTTAAAGATGACTAGCGTGCAACCTAACAATTCATTCAAGCCGACACCGCTTCGCGGCGCGGCTTAACTCAGGCGTTAGACCTGCTATGAAACCTCTCGTAATCCCACCCGCCGCACAGCGCGATGACAATTCCATCCAAATGCTCAGCGCTTGGATCGCTGAGCACGGGCAGCACTGCACGATTAACATCGGCCTATGGCAGGACAACGGTCGTGAGGAGGCCCCGGCATGGGGCATCTTCCTAGCTGACACCATCCGCCACATCGCCAATGCACTCCAGGAGCAGTACGGCCAATCTGCACCCGACACCATTGCAGCCATCCTGGAATCACTCCACGACGAGCTGGGCAACCCCACATTTGATGCCAAAGGCGCCTTTAGTCATGGTCACGGGTAGCAGGTCTAACAATTCATTCAAGCCGAAGCCGCTTCGCGGCTCGGCTTAATTCAGGCGTTAGGCATCAAAGGACGGATCTGTGCGCGTTGACTTAGCCCTCTTTGAAGGTGACGAACTGCTGACCCGCGACAGCTTTCGCGTAGGTGCTGCCGAGCTCTCAAGCTTTTCCCCGCTGTTCAAAATCACTCACAAGCTCGGGCAAGAAGCGGCGGATATTGTTCTTTCAGAGTTCCCAACTCATGTTGACCTCAACACAATCGTCCTTAAGATGCCAATTCATGAGTCCTCTGATTGGGAGTCAATCGACATGGGCAGGTACTCGCTGGCATTCTGGTGTCGGCTTGATGCCTAACAATTCATTCAAGCCGACGCCGCTTCGCGGCGCGGCTTAATTCCAGAGTTAGGTGGCAATGATGCGTATTTTCAAGGGGGTTGGACTTGGCCTGACGCTAGTCGGCCTTGCTGGATGCGGGCCGCGTCTAACTGATAGCGGAGTACTCAACTATGCGTCCACTGGCTATGACAAAAGGCTCTACGACCAACCACCCAAGATCCTGGGCAGTCTGCGGGGCGTCGACGTAGTTGTTGAGTACAAATGTAGTGACATCTGCCCCAACCATACCGTCCGTATTATTCGATTCGAGTTGCCGAACGGCATGAACTGCAATGAGGCCGGAGGCCGCTATACCTACTTCGAGCTACCTCCGTTTAGTATGCAGCCCGAAGGCGGGTACTGCGTTCCCGCCGTACTGCTGGATAACTGGGACCAGTACGTGAAATGAGTTCACCACCTAACAGTTCATCCAAGCCGACACCGCTTCGTGGCGCGACTTAATTCCGGAGTTAGGCGCCAGGGGATGATCATGAAAACCGCAAGCAAGTTCATCGTCGTTGCCGCTACCTCGCTTGCTCTTGGCATGCCAGCCTCCGCACAGGATGACTTGTCGGCCCAAGGCATTCTGGCAATCGGAAAGATGACCGGTGCCTGCGGCATCATGGATTCAATGATTCAGTTCCAAAAGACCATTCGCATGGAGGGCGGTGAGGCATTTGTGCTTCGCTTCTGGGAGGTAGAGGCTGCAAGACTCGGAATGTCTGTCCAGCAACTCTCGGAACAGTGCAACAAGTCGGTATCCGCATACGACACGCTCTGGAGCACAGCTGAGGCATTGCCTTGATGTACACATCTAACAATTCATTCAAGCCGACACCGCTTCGCGGCGCGGCTTAATTCAGGCGCCAAGTATCATGGAATTTTCCCAGCCTGCGCCAACAAAAAGCATAGCTGTTCTATGCAGCTTGGCGGTGCTACCTGATGGTTCATTGAGGGTGGTACTTGACGACACTCGCAAGGGCCAAGAGCCAGGCACTTGGGCGTACCAAAGCTTGGTGACCTTCAAGGACTACCCACCTGGCACCCTTGAGGACTTGGCTGCACTCCCGGAGGAAGAGCTGGCAAACTTCGGCTATTACGTGCTGGCCCGCCTGCTCGCGAGCAACGGACTTGGAACCTAACCGTTCGCTCAAGCCGAATCCGCCTCGCGGACCAGCTTGGTTACGGAGTAGTGCGGGTGGACAAAACATGTTTTGCCCACCCGACATCGCAGATCATCTCTCCGGGCTCGGAACGATCGTGATGCAGCCATCTTCAATGTGCATGCTCACCTTCTCGCCTGCGATAAAGCCCGCATGCCGCAGCCAGTGACCTCGCAGGCGGATATACAGCGAACGTGTACGAGAGCAATCCCCCCCGCTCCCGGGTAAAAACAACCGGTCCGCGTGCCGGTTCCGCAGTGTCGACCAATCGACCAGTTTTTTCGTCAACCGCATTCGTACGCCGGCTAGCAAGACGGCCGTCGCAGCACGGGGCGCGATGGGTTCTTTCGCCGCAGGCCGGTAAAGTGCCGAAGCATCCCTGCAGGAAACCCAAACCGTGTTCCTCTACTACGGCATCAGCTTCGTCATCAGCATGCTGGCATTGGCTGCCTGGACAATCGTCGCCGTGACGCATGTACCGGTTTATCACGGCGATGGCACCGGTCCGGATGGCGTCGTGATTCTGCTTTACCTGTCGCTCTGGCCTGTCGGCCTGCTGCTGGCGCACTCCGCCGGGCTGGCGTGGATCGTACATTCAAGGCATCCCGCATCGATCCTGCAGGGTCGCCGGGGCCTCGCCGTGCATGGCGTGCTGGGTACCGCATTTGTCCTGTACGCGCTGTACCTGTTCCATCCGGGCTGATTCAACACGCCTTGCTCATACGACAAGGGCGCCCCGCGGCGCCCTTGTCCGTTCACGCCCCGACATAACTCAATGCGTGGCCGTGGCGTCCTTCGCGCCGATGCCGAGCTCCGCGGCCAGGTTGCGCTTCCAGGTGTCGAAGTCGATGCCCTGCTCCGCTGCTTCGGCATGGGCGGCATCCTTCAATGCGTCGGAGTACATCAGCCGCACGGGAGTGCCGCTGCGCTCGTGCAGTTCGGCGGCCTGCATGATCAGCGCCAGCACGCGGGCGGCACTGGGGGTTTCGCCAGCGATTTTGCCGTCCATGCCCAGCACCCATTCGCCGTCGCGGCGGACGATGCCGGCCAGCAGGGTGCGCTGCTGGTCGCGCAGTTCGGCGTGCGGTTCCACCGTGGCCTTCGGCGCTGGGTTGGCGGCGGCCTGGTTGCGCTCGCGCTCGGCCAGCTTCTTCTTCGCCTCGCGGCGGCCCTTGGAGTGGATGGACATGGTTGCAGGCTTCCGATGACGGCCTTGGTGGCCGGTAGGGGGAGAGTGACGCAGGTGGAGTGATGCGGAAATGGACGCCGGGCCTAGATATGCATGTGCGGGCCGGCCAGGTGGCGCTCGCGGCGATGTTCCCAGTACCAGAACGCGAAGCCCAGCAGCATGAAGCCGGCCATGCCCAGCGCCAGGTGCAGCGGCCGGCCGCTGAGCAGCGGCGAGATCACGCCGGCCACCACGGTGCTGATCATCAGCTGCACGAAGGCCTGCAACGACGAGGCCAGGCCGCGCTGCTGGGGGTACATGTCCAGCACGGCCAGCGCCAGCACCGGGAAGATCAGCGCGGTGCCCAGGCCGCCGAGGAATATCGGCAACACTGCCCACGGCAGCTGCAACTGCTCCACCGATGCCGCATAGGCGATGTTCAGCACCGCCGACAGCGCGCAGCAGGCGAAGCCGATGCCGATCTGCCGCACCGGCAAGGTGCGCCCTGCCATGCGCCCGGACAGGAACGCGCCGGTGGTCATGCCGCCAATGGTGGGGATGAACAGCCAGGCGAAGCCGCCTTCGCCCAGGCGCAGGTGCTGCATCACGAACACCGGCGCCGAGGCGATATACAGGAAGATGCCGCCGAAGTTGACGCTGCCGGCCAGCGACAGGCGCAGGAAACGCGGGTTGAAGCCGATGCGCAGGTAATCGCGCAGCAGGCCGCGCGGCGACAGCGCGGTGCGCGCCTGTGCCGGGTGGGTTTCCGGCAGCCAGCGCGCGGTGGCGGCAAGCAGCAGCAGCGAGAACACCACCAGGAACCAGAAGATCAGCGGCCAGTCGCCGCCGCCGAGCAGGATCCAGCCGCCGATGATGGGCGCGATGGCCGGGGCGATGCCGAAGATCATGGACACCTGGCTCATCAGCCGTTGCGCGTCGGGGCCGTGGTACAGGTCGCGGATCACCGCGCGGCCGACGATCATGCCCACGCCGGCAGAAACGCCCTGCAGCGCGCGGAACACCAGCAGCGTGCCCAGGTGGGTGGACAGCGCACAGCCGACCGAGGCAGCGACGAACAGCACCAATCCGCCGAGGATCACCCGCTTGCGCCCCCAGGCATCAGACAGTGGGCCATGCGCCAGGCTCATCAGGCCATAGAACAGCAGGTAGACACTGACAGTCTGCTGCACCGCCACCTCGTCCACCGCCAGTTCCCGCGCCAGCAGCGGGAAGGCCGGGAAGATGGTGTCGATGGAGAACGGCCCGAACATGGACAGCCCGGCGAGCAACAGGGCCAGGCGGCGGGTGGAGGGCGAAGCGGTGGTCATGGGGTATCCGGCGGGGCGTGCGCGAGGACGCACGACGGGCGCCGGCCCTGTGCGGGCGGCGCCGGGAGGAAACGGGAAGGCTGCACATGATAGAGGGGTGGACCTGCCGCCGGTAGGCGCGCAGCTGAATGCCGATGCGGGGAAGCCGCCCTCACTCTGGGACGAGAAGGCACGCGCGCGTTCGAACGCCCACTCCGCTGGCGTGGGCCAGGATGCGAGGCGGGGGTGGAGCCGAGGGCCGGGGTGGAGCGCATGCACCACCTGAAGCCATGGCATCCCGATTGCTTCCCACATGGGTGCGTGGCGACGTGTCCATCATCGCGTTCCCGTAATTCCTTGCAGCGCCCCCGCGTCCGCCCCTGCGGGGCACTTCGCTTCGCCCCCCCCCCCGCCGGGCGCAACCCGCCGCGCGTTCAGGCATGTGCGAGCCAATACCTCGCAAACCACACGCTCTCACCCCGGAGGGAGAAGGCTCCCGCAGCGGGCACCGCCCAGCCGGGCCAACCGCTATAATCAGCGCGCTACACGGTGGGAGAAGCGGTTCATCGCTGCCGAAGGCGCAAACGCCCGCAATCGCTCAGGCCCCGATACCACCTGCGTCAAAACTCTGGAGAGACCGGTTCAATCCGGCGCCGAAGGTGCACGAGGCGCGCGACCCGCAGGTCGCGCCTTCCAAACTCTCAGGCAAAAGGACAGAGGGGCACGAGGCGAGCCGCCGGCTTGCCGGCCGTGGTGCCGCGTGCGCGGAACTGCTGCCGGACCGGATGGGCTCGCCGACCCAGCCCCGCACGCCACTCTCCGGACGTCCGTCATGCCCCAGAACACGCCTTCGCTGCGCGAACTCGAACACGCCTCCGCCTTCGTCGACCGCCACATCGGTCCCAACGATGCCGAAATCGCGCAGATGCTGCGCGTGGTCGGCCATGACTCGCTCGATGCGCTGACCGACGCCATCGTCCCGGGCGCGATCAAGTCGCCCGCCCCGCTGGCCCTGCCCGAGTCGCTGACCGAAGTGCAGGCGCTGGCCAGGATTCGCGCCATCGCCGGCAAGAACAAGGTGCTGCGCAGCTTCATCGGCCAGGGCTATTACGGCACCCACACGCCGAACGTGATCCTGCGCAACATCCTCGAGAACCCGGCCTGGTACACCGCCTACACTCCGTACCAGGCGGAAATCTCGCAGGGCCGCATGGAAGCGCTGATCAACTTCCAGCAGATGGTCGCCGACCTGACCGGCATGGAAATCGCCAACGCCTCGCTGCTGGACGAAGCCACCGCCGCCGCCGAGGCGATGACCCTGGCCAAGCGCTCGGCCAAGTCGAAGTCGGACGTGTTCTTCGTGCACGACGCGGTGCACCCGCAGACGCTGGAACTGCTGCGCACCCGCGCCGAGCCGATGGGCATCGTGCTGCGCGTGGGCACCCCGGCCGAAGCGCTGGAAGCCGATTCCTTCGGCGTGCTGCTGCAGTACCCAGACAGCTTCGGCCACATCGGCGACCACAAGGCGCTGGTCGAGGCCGTGCACGCCCGCCAGGGTCTGGTCGCAGTGGCCACCGACCTGCTGGCGCTGACCCTGATCGCCGCGCCCGGCGAATGGGGCGCGGACATCGTGGTCGGCAACAGCCAGCGTTTCGGCGTGCCGTTCGGTTTCGGCGGCCCGCATGCCGCGTTCATGGCCTGCCGCGACGCCTACAAGCGCTCGATGCCGGGCCGCCTGATCGGCGTGTCGGTCGATGCCGAAGGCAAGCCGGCCTACCGCCTCACCCTGCAGACCCGCGAACAGCACATCCGCCGCGAGAAGGCCACCTCCAACATCTGCACCGCGCAGGTGCTGCTGGCGGTGATGGCCTCGATGTATGCCGTCTACCACGGCCCGGAAGGCCTGACCCGCATCGCCCGCCGCACCCATCGCCTGGCCGCCCTGCTGGCCGCGGCGCTGCGCAAGAACGGCGTGGACGTGGGCGAGCACTTCTTCGACACCCTGCACGTGCGCAACGTCGACGCCGCCGCGCTGCAGGCCAAGGCCGTGGCCGCGGGCATCAACCTGCGCGTGATCGACAGCGAAGCGGTGGGCATCAGCCTGGACGAGACCGCCACCCGCGAGGACATCGTCGCGCTGGGCGCGGTGTTCGGCGCCAGCGTGGACGTGGACGCGCTGGACGCGACCACCGCCGACGCGCTGCCGGCCGCCCTGGTGCGCCAGTCCGCGTTCCTGACCCACCCGGTGTTCAACACCCACCACAGCGAGCACGAGCTGCTGCGCTACCTGCGCTCGCTGGCCGACAAGGACCTGGCCATGGACCGCACGATGATCCCGCTGGGCTCGTGCACCATGAAGCTCAACGCCACCGCCGAGATGATTCCGGTAACCTGGCCGGAGTTCGCCAACATCCACCCGCTGGCCCCGGCCGACCAGGCCCAGGGCTACAAGGAACTGATCGACGGGCTGGAAGCGATGCTGGTGGAGTGCACCGGCTACGACGCGGTGAGCCTGCAGCCGAACTCCGGCGCGCAGGGCGAATACGCCGGCCTGCTGGCGATCCGCGCCTACCATGCCTCGCGCGGCGAGAGCCACCGCGACATCTGCCTGATCCCGGATTCGGCGCACGGCACCAACCCGGCCTCGGCGCAGATGTGCGGCATGAAGGTGGTGGTCACCAAGACCGACGCCAACGGCAACGTCGACGTCGAGGACATCCGCGCCAACGCCGAGAAGTACAGCGACCGCCTGGCCGCGATCATGATGACCTACCCGTCCACGCATGGCGTGTTCGAGGAAGAGGTGGTGGAGATCTGCCAGATCATCCACAAGCACGGTGGCCAGGTGTACACCGACGGCGCCAACATGAACGCCCTGGTCGGCGTGGCCAAGCCCGGCAAGTGGGGCTCGGACGTGTCGCACCTGAACCTGCACAAGACCTTCTGCATCCCGCATGGCGGCGGCGGCCCGGGCGTCGGCCCGTGCGCGGTCAAGTCGCATCTGGCCCCGTTCCTGCCGGGCGCGCTGGTAAAGGACGGCCTGCGCACGCAGGGCACCGGCAACGGCGCGATGGTCAGCGCCGCCACCTTCGGCAGCGCCTCCATCCTGCCGATCAGCTGGATGTATATCGCGCTGATGGGCGCGGCCGGCCTGCGCAAGGCCACCCAGGTCGCCCTGCTCAACGCCAACTACATCGCCAAACGCCTGGCCGCGCACTACCCCACGCTGTACACCGGCCGCAACGGCCTGGTGGCGCATGAGTGCATCCTCGACGTGCGTCCGCTGGAGAAGACCTCCGGCATCGGCGCCGAGGACGTGGCCAAGCGCCTGATCGACTTCGGCTTCCACGCCCCGACCCTGAGCTTCCCGGTCGCCGGCACGCTGATGGTCGAGCCGACCGAGAGCGAATCGCAGTACGAACTGGACCGCTTCATCGACGCGATGATCCAGATCCGCGCCGAAATCCAGGCGATCGAGGACGGCCGCCTGGACCGCGAGGACAACCCGCTCAAGCACGCCCCGCACACCGCCACCGCGGTGTCGGCCAGCGAGTGGACCCACGCCTACCCACGCGAGCTGGCGGCGTTCCCGCTGCCGTCGCTGAAGCAGTCCAAGTACTGGCCGCCGGTGGCGCGCGTGGACAACGTGTACGGCGACAAGAACATCATGTGCGCCTGCATCCCGGTGGATGCCTACAAGGACGACGTCGAGGCCTGATCCGGTCGAGACAGACGGAAAAAGAAATGGCCCGCGCAAGCGGGCCGTTTCTTTTCCACGTCGGCACTACCGGCGGGAGCGCACGCCTGCGACCGACGCGCCCTGCCATCCGCTTGCCCAGCCCGCCCCCTAGTGATAACTTTCGTTATAACAATCGCGGAATCCCGCCATGAAACTCAAGATCACCAGCATCGGCAATTCGTCCGGCATCATCCTGCCCAAGGAGCTGCTTGCGCGCCTGCGCCTGGAAAAGGGTGACGAGCTCCATGCGCTGGAGACCCCCGACGGCATCCGCCTGACCGTCTTCGATCCTGAGCTTGCCGCGCAGATGGAAGTGGCCGAGGCGATCATGCGCGAGGACCGGCAGGTCCTGCACAAGCTGGCACAGTGAGGCGGCCATGATCCGCTGGATCAGCAAGCCGCTGGCCTTGGCCATCCACGACCGCCAGCTCGCCGAACATGGCGGCGGCAGCGGCGTACGCGACGACACCCTGCTCGACTCCGCGCTCGCCCGTGCGCAGCAACTGCATGCCTATGGCGACCCGCCGCCGGACCTGGCCGATCTTGCCGCCAGCCTGGCCTTCGGCCTGGCGCGCAATCACCCCTTCGTCGACGGCAACAAGCGCACCGCGCATGTCTGCTATCGCGTGTTCATCGCCCTCAACGACGGGCATCTGGCCGCGACCGACGAAGAGAAATACATCGCCATGCTGCGCCTGGCCGAAGGCTCCACCACCGAAGCGGAATTCGCCACCTGGCTACGCCCGCGCATCCGCATCGATGCCGGTGGCCGCGTGCAGGAACCGCGCGCGAACTACGCCGGCTGAGGCGCGACGGTTGCGTCGCGCCTCAGCCCACCACGAACCTCAGTAGCCGTTCTTCCT
>NZ_JASCOS010000078.1:0-17195 GCF_029959705.1 Stenotrophomonas sp. PS02297
ATGTCCGAAGACAAATACTCTTAGCTGCAGATGTTCAACCACTGGCAACGTTTCGCTTGCTTTACAAACTACTCATTGCTTGATCAAACGTCTGCAAGATGGACAGTCATCCACTCCTGCAGGCGCCCTCACAAGATACCTGCGCATACTTTCAAAGAACTTCGGAATCGGCCTCAGCGCCTTCTTCCAAGTGCTCGACGTTTCCGTCCGAGCGAGCCGCCCATTATAGCCGGCTTTTCCGCTTCGTCAACACCTCGTTTCGAGATGGACTCCGCTGCTTCAACCCCAACCCCGAAGAGCCTTTCGTCGAAGCGAGCCGCCTATTATGTCAGGCTTTTCGTTTCCGTCAACACCCTCTTGCGAGGCCGTTGCCGCCACTTCCTGTGCCCTGCCACCGAAGTGACTGGCGCCGTGAAGCGAGGGAGCGAATTCTAGACATCTTTGTGAAATGTGCAATCTCTTTTTTCAACAAATTCCTGAAAAGCACACTCACGCCACAATCGGCAAGCCGCCGCTCCCGGCGGCGCCGCCGCTGACACATCTCTGTATGGATCAGGCCACGACCAGCAGGACGCGGGCGAAGGTGCGCTTGCCCACCTGCAGCAATCCCTCGAAACCCGGCTGCAGGACGGCCTGCGCGTCCTCGATGACATGGCCATCCACCTTCACCGCACGCTCCTTGAGCTTGCGCGAGGCCTCCGAATTGCTGGGCGTAAGGCCGGCGGCGGTCAGCAGGGCGCCGATGCGCAGTCCTTCGGCCGGCACCGCAACTTCCTGCAGGGGCAGCAGGGTGATGTCGCCCTGCCCGGTCACCGCCGCGTTCCAGCCGGCGATGGCCTGCTCGGCGGCGGCGGCATCGTGGAAGCGGGTGGTCAGTTCGCGCGCCAGGCGCAGCTTGATCTCGCGCGGATTGATCGCGCCGGCTTCGACGTCGGCCCGCAACTGCTTCGCCTCGGCGATGGAGATGTCGAAGCTCAGCAGATCGATCCAGCGCCACATCAGCGTGTCGTCGATCTTCATGGTCTTGGTGACGATGTCGATGGCCGGCTCGCTGATGCCGATGTAGTTGCCCAGCGACTTGGACATCTTGTTGACGCCGTCCAGGCCCTCCAGCAACGGCATGGTCAGCACGATCTGCGGCTTCTGCCCGTAGTGCTCCTGCAGGCCGCGGCCCATCAGCAGGTTGAACTTCTGGTCGGTGCCACCCAGCTCGACGTCCGCTTCCAGCGCCACCGAGTCGTAGCCCTGCACCAGCGGGTAGAGGAACTCGTGGATGGCGATGGACTGCTGGGCGGCGTAACGCTTGGCGAAATCGTCGCGTTCGAGCATGCGCGCCACGGTGTGCTGGCCCGCCAGACGGATCATATCGGCCGCGCCCATCTTCCCGAACCACTCGGAATTGAAGCGGACCTCGGTGCGCTCTCGGTCGAGCACCTTGAATACCTGTTCTTCATAGGTGCGGGCATTGGCCAGCACGTCCTCGCGCGAAAGCGGCTTGCGGGTGACGTTCTTTCCCGAGGGGTCGCCGATCATGCCGGTGAAGTCGCCGATCAGGAAGATCACCTGGTGCCCCAGGTCCTGGAACTGGCGCAGCTTGTTCAACAGCACGGTATGGCCCAGGTGCAGGTCCGGGGCGGTGGGGTCGAAGCCGGCCTTGACCCGCAGCGGACGACCGCTCTCCAGACGCTGGCGCAGTTCATCCACCTTGAGAATTTCGTCGGCACCGCGGCCGATCAGGGCAAGGGCTTCATCAATCGAGGACACGCTGGAACTCCCGGCTTCGCCGTCAGACATGGGGTGTTAAGTGCAGGTTAACCGCCCAATTCATCAAAAAGCCATGCGGCTCAATGGTTTGACGCGGTATTGAAGGGTGACTATGTTACCCGCGTTTGGGCCCGCGATCCGGGTCGACCAGAGAACCGAGCGATGTCCCAACCCGATCACGGCCAGGCGCGCAAACAGCGCTTCCAGGAACGACTCCATGTCCTGCACGACACCGCCCTGCATCGGAAGCTGAAGCAACATCTCCCGGCCGCGTTCAACGAACGCTGGACCCGCCGCCACTGGATCCACGCCAGCCTGTTCGCGACCATCGGCGCGCTGGCGGCGACGATCGTGCCGGGCTTCTCCAACGCCATCGACGCGCCGCTGCCGTCGGCGCATTCGACTCTGGCCCTGCCGCTGCCGCCGCTTTCGCTGGCCCGGCGCGGCGAGACCCCCGGCGACAGCTGGCAGATCCTGCGGGTGGAACGCGGCCAGACCCTGAGCGATCTGTTCGAGCTGGCCGGCGTGCCGGCGACGGTGATGCACCAGCTGCTGGACTACCCGGGCACCCGCGAGGCGCTGACCCGGCTCCGCCCGGGCGCCGAGATCGCCTTCGACCTGCCGGTGAGCGGCCAGCTGCGCACCATCCGCTTCGACCGCGATCCCAGCCACCGCGTGGAGCTGTCGCTGCAGGGCGACCAGATCCGCGAGAAGGTGCTCGAGCGCGTCACCACCACCCGCACCGTGGTCGCCAGCGGGGAAATCCGCAGCTCGCTCTATGCCTCGGCGCTCAAGGCCGGCCTGTCGCCTTCGGCCATCAACACGATGACCGACGAGATCTTCAAGTACGACATCGACTTCTCCAAGGATGTGCAGCCCGGCGACCGCTTCAGCGTGGTCATGGACGAGACCTGGCGCGAGGGCGAGCGCATCGACACCAGCAAGATCCTGGCGGCCACCTTCAGCACCGGCGGCAAGACCTACACCGGCTTCCGCTTCGAGCGCGGCGGCAAGTTCGAATACTTCGACCTCAACGGCCGGCCGCTGAAGAAGAGCTTCATCCGCATGCCGATCCCGTTCGCGCGGCTGAGCTCCACCTTCGGTTCGCGCCGCCATCCCATCCTCGGCACCATGCGCATGCACAAGGGCGTGGACTACGCCGCCGGCACCGGCACGCCGATCATGGCCGCTGGCGACGCCCGCGTGCAGTTCGCCGGCACCCAGCGCGGCTACGGCAACGTGGTGATCCTCGACCATGGCCGCGGCTACACCACCCTGTACGGCCACATGTCGCGCTTCGGCAACATCCGCACCGGCCAGCGCGTCAACCAGGGCACGGTGATCGGCTACGTCGGCTCCACCGGCATGGCCACCGGCCCGCACCTGCACTACGAATTCCGCATCAACGGCGAGCACCGCAACCCGTTGTCGGTGACCATGCCGCCGCCGGAGCCGCTCAAGGGTGCCGAGCTGGCCGCGTTCCGGGCCCAGACCTCGCCGGCGATGGCGCGCATCCAGGGCATGGAGGAACTGATGTACGTCGACGCCGGCAAGGACAAACCGACCACCACCACGGCCAGTGCCGCGACGTCTCCAGTCAGGAACAAGCGCGGCTGACCGGCGGGCCAGCGCATTGACGACCGGGGCAGGGAGCCTTGAAGCTTCCCTGCCCCTTTTCTTTCCGGCCTCCGCATGGCGTCCATCGATCCGCAGCTGCCCCTGTTCCTCGGCCTGATGTCCGGCACCAGCGCCGACGGCATCGACGCCGCGCTGGCGCAGTTTCCGGCCGAAGGCGGCTGCCGTTTCGTGCATGGGCACACCTTCGACTGGAAGGCGGAGACCCGTGCCGCGCTGATCGCGCTGGGCCAGGGCGCCGAACCCGCGTCGCTGGATGCGCTCGGGCAGCTGGATGCCGAGGTCGGCATCGCCTTCGCCGCCGCCGCCAACGGCTTGCTGGAGCGGGCCGGCATCGAGCGCACGCGTGTACAGGCGATCGGCTCACACGGCCAGACCATCCGCCATCGGCCCACCTCCAACCCCGGCTTCACCTGGCAGATCGGCGACGCCAACCGCATCGCCGAACTCACCGGCATCGCCACCGTGGCCGACTTCCGCCGCCGCGACGTGGCCGCCGGCGGGCATGGCGCGCCGCTGATGCCGGCCTTCCACCTGGCCATGCTGGGCAGCGCCCACGAAGACCGGGCGGTGCTCAACCTGGGCGGCATCGCCAACCTGAGCCTGCTCGCCCGCGACGGCAGCCTGCGCGGTTTCGACACCGGCCCGGCCAACGCGCTGCTGGATGGCTGGTGCCAACGCCACCTCGGCGCCGCGTTCGATGCCGACGGCGCCTTCGCCGCCAGCGGCCGGGTGGATGACGCATTGCTGGCGCGGCTGCTGGACGATGCCTGGTTCGCACTGCCACCCCCCAAGAGCACCGGACGCGAGCACTTCCATCTGGACTGGGTGCATGCGCGGCTCGGCAGCGGATCGTTTTCGCCGGCGGACGTACAGGCCACCCTGCTCGAACTCACCGCCGCCACGATCGCCGATGCGCTGCTGGCCCACCTGCCTGGCGTGCAGCGGCTGCTGGTCTGCGGTGGCGGCGTACGCAATCCGCTGTTGCTGCAACGCATCGCCGCGCGCCTGCCCGGCGTGGCGGTAGTCTCCAGCGCCACGCATGGACTCGACCCCGACTACATGGAAGCGATGGGCTTCGCCTGGCTGGCGCGCGAGACCCTGGCAGGACGCCCGGGCAACCTGCCCAGCGTCAGTGGTGCGCGCGGGCCGCGGATCCTTGGCGCGATCCATCCGGCCTGAAAACCGTCCGGGCATGTCGGCTGCGTCCGCGATGCAGCGATAGAGCGGGACGACCGCGACGGCGGCGCGCGGCAGAGGAATCCCAGTAAGGTGCCAGCAGGGCGTCGCCCCGCTCTGCACGTGCGTCATCTCGACCCGCTGGCCATCCGTTCAACCGAATTCGGCCCCAGCCGGCAACGCCTGCAGGGCATGGATGGCTTCGGACAGGACATCCACTTCCGGGTGTTCGAAACCATGGCTCATTTCATGCTCGCCGGCGAACAGGCCCTGTTCGAGCAGCACCGCGCAGGTATGTTCGCGGGTCCAGCCGCGCGCCACCGCGAGGCGGCGGATGCGCTCAAGCAGCAGCGGGTCGATATCCCGCAAGATCACGTCGGCCATGTCGTCACGCCAGCAGTCCGGCGGATCCCCCCGCCGGCATCATCGGCGAGGCGATGACCGGATTCAACGGCTGGCGGATGGAGATTCCAGCGATCCATCCGCCCTTGCCGCATTCAGTCGGGCGCGGCGGCCTTGCGCGCCTGCATCGCCGCCAGCGCCAGGCACAGCAGCAGCACGGGGATCGCCAGCAAGGCGGTGCCGATGAAGAACAGCGCGTAGCCCTCCAGCAGGGTGCGGCCCTGCGCCAGGTACTGCACGGTCACGCCCGAAAAGCCCTTCAGCGCCTTGCCCGGCATCGCGTAGAACGAACTGAGCAGCGCGTACTGGGTCGCGGTATAGCCGATGCTGGTCAGGCTGGACATGTAGGCGATCAACGCGGTGCCGGCGAAGCCGCTGGACAGGTTGTCCACCGCCATGGCGATGGCGAACTCCAGCTTGCCCGGGCCGACGTAGGCCATCCATGCGAACGCCAGGTTCGAGCAGGGACCGAGGATGGCGCCGACCAGCAGCGCCGCCATCACCCCCCAGCGCACCGAGATCACGCCGGCCAGGGCGATGCCGACGAAGGTCGCGACCAGGCCGACCGAACCGCGCACCGCGCCCACCGTGTCCTCGTCCAGGCCAAGGTCGACATAGAACGGGTTGGCCATCGGCCCCATCACGAAATCGGCCATGCGGTAGATGCTGATCGCCGCCAGGATCAGCAGCGCGCCGCTGCGGTATTCGCGGAAGAACATCACGAACGGGCCGATCACCGCATCGAACAGGCCACGCGGCGTCCACAGCCGGGCGGCCTGGTCGTGCACGGCGATCACCGCCCGCGCCGGTTCGCGCGCCAGCGCCACCGCGGCCACGCCCAGGCCCATCAGCGCCGCCATGATCTCGTAGGACAGCTGCCAGCCCACGCGCGCGGCGATGATCAGGATCAGTGCGTCGGTGACCAGCAGCGCGGTGCGGTAGCCCAGCGCCGAGGAGGCGGTCAGCAGGCCCAGCTGTTCGCTGCTGCTGGCGCTCTCGATGCGCCATGCATCGATGACGATGTCCTGCGTGGCCGAGGCGAAAGCCACCACCGTGGCCAGCACGCCGAACACCAGCAGGTGCTCCACCGACAGGCCCAGCACGACGATGTTGCCGCCCTTGGGCTGGACCAGCGCCATGCCCACCAGCGCCAGCCCGGCGAACAGCTGCGACAGCAGCATCCAGCCGCGGCGACGCCCGAACATCCGCCCCAGCAGCGGCACGTCGGTCTTGTCGACGATCGGCGCCCACAGGAACTTCATCGAGTACGCCAGGCCGACCCAGGACAGGAAGCCGATGGTGTCCAGCTCGATGCCTTCCTTGCGCATCCAGAAACCGAGCGTATTGCCCACCAGGTAGATCGGCAGCCCGGAACTGAAGCCCAGCAGCAGCATCGCCAGCACCTTGCGCTGGCGCAGGTTGCCCATCACCTCCCGCCAGCCCTGGTGGCGCTTCGCGGTGGCCTCGCTCACAGGTCGTAGTCCACGGTGAACGGCGCGTGGTCGGAGAAGCGTTCGTCGCGGTAGATCGAGCAGCCGCGCAGGCGCTCGCGCAGCCCCGGCGTGGCGAACTGGTAGTCGATGCGCCAACCGACGTTGTTGGCGCGCGCGGCGCCGCGGTTGCTCCACCAGGTGTAGTCCTGCCCTTCCGGGTGCAGCGCGCGGTAGGCGTCCACCCAGCCGCGACCGCTGGCCAGCTCGGCGTCGCCGGGCTGGTCGGCGCACAGGCCGTTGAGCCAGTCGCGCTCGGCGGGCAGGCAGCCGGAGTTCTTCTGGTTGGATTTCCAGTTCCTGATGTCCAGCGCGGTGCGGACGATATTCCAGTCCCCGCACAGCACGTAGTCGCGGCCGCTGGCCAGCCATTCGTCCAGGATCGGCCGCAGCCAGTCCATCACCTCGAACTTGAAGCCCTGGCGCAGTTCGCCCGACGAGCCGGACGGGATATAGAAGGAAACCACGCTCAGGTTGCCGAAGCGCGCCTCGATATAGCGTCCTTCGTCGTCGAACGGCGCCCAGCCCAGCTCGGTGCGCACCTCGTCCGGTTCGCGCCGGCTCCAGATCGCCACCCCGCTGTAGCCCTTCTTGGTGATGGCGTCGCGGTAGAAACAATGGTGGCCATCGGGCCGGAACAGCGGGTCGGACAGTTGCGATTCCTGGGCCTTGGTCTCCTGGATGCACAGCACGTCGGCCTGCTGGCCGGCGAACCATTGGCTGAAACCCTTGGTGGTGGCCGAACGGATGCCGTTGGCGTTGAAGCTGATGATGCGCATAGGGAACCGCTGACAGGGCCGGGACGGCACAGCATACCGCCCGCGCCAGCATTCCCCGAAGCCATGCTTTACCCTAGGCGCCTTCTATAGACGACGAAGAAAGCGCATCTAATGAGTGACCATCGTTCCCGCTTCCTGCAGCTGGCGCTGAACGCCGACGCCCTGCGTTTCGGCCAGTTCACCCTCAAGTCCGGGCGGGTAAGCCCCTATTTCTTCAATGCCGGCCGTTTCGACACCGGCCTGGCGCTGGCCCAGCTGGGCAACTGCTATGCCGACGCGGTCGATTCCTCCGGGGTCGCCTTCGACCAGCTGTTCGGCCCAGCCTACAAGGGCATCCCGCTGGCCACCGCCATCGCCTGCGAGTTCTCGCACCGCGGCCGCAACCTGCCGCTGACCTTCAACCGCAAGGAAGCCAAGGACCATGGCGAAGGCGGCACCCTGATCGGCGCCGACATGGCCGGCAAGCGCATCCTGATCGTCGACGACGTGATCACCGCCGGCACCGCCATCCGCGAGGCGCTGGCCATCATCCGCGCCGCCAACGGCATCCCCGCCGGCATCGTGGTCGCGCTCGACCGCCAGGAGATCGCCTCCGAGGACGACCCCCGTTCGGCCGCCCAGGCCGTGGCGGCCGAGACCGGCATTCCAGTGATCGCCGTGTCCAACCTCGCCGACCTGCTTGCATTCGCTTCCGGGAACCCGGAACTTGTCGGCTACCGCGAACCGTTGCTGGCCTACCGGGCCCGTTACGGAAGCAATCCAACGGGCTGACCGCAGGGGGCTGCCATGAGGCCGAATCCGTCCACCGCCGTTGCGGGCATGCTGCTGGCGCTGGCTGCGCTGGCCGCGCCGGCGCTGGCACAGAACAAACCGGCCGATACCGGCAAGAAGCTCTACTGCTGGGACAACGCCCGCGGCGAGCGGACCTGTTCGGATACCCTGCCGCCGGAAGCGGTCAACAGCGCGCGCCAGGAGTTCAACGCGCGCAGCGGCCTGCGCGGCGCCGAGGTGCAGCGCGCGCTCACCGCCGAGGAACGCGCCGATGCGGAACTGGCGGCGGCGCAGGCGCAGGTGGATGCGGCGGCGGTGGAAACCCGCCGGCGCACCGAACAGGCCATGCTGTCCACCTACGGCAGCGAGGACGCGCTGCGCCGCGTGTTCAACGAACGCGCGGCCATCGTCGACAACAACATCAAGACCGCCATCTACAACGTAGGCAGCCTGCGCGAGGCACTGGCGACCCAGCTTTCCGTGGCGGGCGACCGCGAGCTGGCCGGGCAGAAGGTGGCCGACAAGCAGGCCGGGGACATCCGCCAGCGCCACACCGAACTGCTCGCCCAGCTGCGGCTGCAGGCGGCCTTCGAGCAGCAGCGCAAGGCGCTGGACGTGGAGATCGCAGAAACCCTGGCCCGCTACCGCGAACTAAAGGGCATCGCCGCACCGGCCGATGCGGCCGGCGCGCCGGCTTCGCCGCCGGGCTGAGCCGCCCATCGGTATCGGGAACACGCGAGCGGCCTGCGGGCCGCTTTTTTGTTGCCCCGTTCCTGCCATTCCCGCTTCCGACCATCGGCAGGCGCGGTCAAAACCGCCCGGGGCGGCCATTTGCCGCCACCGCTCCGACAGCAGCCTCGACCGCGATGGCTGGAAGGCGCCGGCGCCCCCGGCCATCGCAGCGCGCCATCGATCCGCATTTTTATGGCGTTTTTACGCCCGCACCGGTTCCATGGCATCGAACGTTTACGGCCTCCGGGAGGACGATGCCGGTCCTGATCGGGACGACGGCCTGCGGCAACGGCGCCGCCCCGCCCTTCCACCGGCGCGCCCCGCGAGTGGCGTCCCAAAAGCGAGGTTTCCCATGCCCGGCTGGCTTTCCCTGTTGTGCGGACTGGTGGCGCTGGTCGCCGCCGCCTACCTGCTGTACGCGGTCCTGCGGCCCGAGTCGTTCTGAGGAGCGCGCCATGACCGAAGCCCTTGTCATCCTGCTGGCCGGCATGCTCCTGGCCTGGCCGCTGGGCCTGTACCTGGCGCGGCTGATGCGCGGCATGCCGATGCGCATCGATCCCTTGTTCCACTGGATCGAAAAGCCACTGTACCGGCTGCTGGGCGTGGACCCGGGCTGCGCCATGTCCTGGCGCGGCTATGTCGCCGCCTTCCTGCTCAGCAACCTGGTGCTGGCCGTGCCGACGCTGGCCGTGTTCATGACCCAGGCCTGGTTGCCGCTCAACCCGGACCACATTCCCAACCTGCGCTGGGACACCGCGCTGCACACGATGGTGTCGTTCCTGACCAACACCAACCAGCAGCACTACAGCGGCCAGGCGCAGCTGTCCTACCTGTCGCAGATGACCGCCATCACCGGCCTGCAGGTGATCACGCCGATGATGGGCCTGGCCCTGGCCGTGGCCACGCTGCGGGCACTGTTCGCCGGAACGCAGGACAACGGCAACGGCAACGCCGCACGCATCAGGGTCGGCAACTACTACGCCGACGTGGTGCGCCTGTGCCTGCGCTTCCTGCTGCCGCTGTGCCTGCTGTGGACGCTGCTGCTGACCTGGCAGGGCGTGCCCTCGACGCTCGCGGCCGGCCCGCAGGCCGTGCCGATCGACGCCAGCGCCGGCATGCAGGCGCAGAAGATCCCGCTGGGGCCGGTAGCGGCGATGGTCGCGGCCAAGCAGCTCGGCGCCAACGGCGGCGGCTGGTACGGGCCGAACAGCAGCTTCCCGCTGGAAAACCCGACGCCGCTTTCCAATGCGCTGGAACTGGTCGGCATCGTGCTGATCCCGATGGCGGTCGTGTTCATGATCGGCGCCTTCACCGGCCGGCGCCGGTTCGGCGCGCTGGTGTTCGGCTGCATGCTCGGCATGTCGCTGCTGTCCACCTTCGGCACGGTGTGGCTGGAAGGCCATGGCGCCACCGCCGCCAGTCCATTGCTGATGGAAGGCAAGGAGGTCCGCTTCGGCGCGGACGGCACCGCGCTGTGGGCCACGCTGACCACCCAGGTGCAGAACGGCTCGGTCAACGGCATGCAGGATTCGATGAGCCCGCTGACCGGCATGGTGTCGCTGGTCAACATGCTGGTCGGCGCCATCTGGGGCGGCATCGGCTGCGGCCTGCAGCAGTTCCTGGTGTACCTGATGCTGTCGGTGTTCCTGGCCGGACTGATGACCGGGCGCACGCCCGAGCTGTTCGGCCGCAAACTGGAAACGCCGCAGATACGCCTGCTCGCCGTGCTGGTACTGCTGCAACCCATCACCCTGCTCGGCCTGACCGCGCTGACCCTGGCCATCCCCGGCCTGGCAGGCACGTCCAATCCCGGCTTCCACGGCATCACCCAGGTGTTCTACGAGTTCACCTCGGCCTACGCCAACAACGGTTCGGGTTTCGCCGGACTCGCCACCAACACCGTGTGGTGGAACCTGAGCTGCTCGCTGGTGCTGGCGCTGGGCCGTTTCCCGATCCTGATCGTCCCGCTGGTCATCGCCGCACAGCTGGCCGGCAAACGGCAGGCACCGCAGGGCGCAGGCAGCCTGCAGATCGAAACCCCGACCTTCGGCCTGACCCTGGTCTGCGTGATCGTCGTCCTCACCGTGCTGCAGTTCATGCCGGCGCTGGTCCTCGGCCCGGTGGCCGACCACCTGGGCCTGGCACTGCAGGGAGCCCCACAGCCATGAACATCCCGATGTCCCCCCCTGTTTCCCGGGCCGCCACGCGCCGCCCGCCCCTGCTCGACGCCGCCGGCTGGCGGCGCGCCCTGCTGGAGTCGGTCCGCAAGCTGGCGCCGATGCATCTGCTGCACAACCCGGTGATGGCCATCGTCATGGCCGGCACCCTGCTGGCGCTGCTGCTCACGCTCACCGGCAACGCACCGCTGGGCTTCGGCCTGGCGGTCACCGCGATCCTGCTGGCGACCGTATTGTTCGGCAACTTCGCCGAAGCCGTGGCCGAAGCGCGCGGTCGCGGCCAGGCGGCCTCGCTGCGGCGCGCACGCAGGGACCTGGTGGCGCGCCGCCTGGCCGCGCCGCAACCAGGCGCGGCCGAAAGCACCGTCGCCGCGGCCGAACTGCGCCCGGGCGACCACGTGATCGTCTCCGCCGGCGAACTCGTGCCGGCCGACGGCGAGATCGTGCAGGGCCTGGCCACCATCAACGAGGCCGCGGTCACGGGCGAGTCGGCACCGGTGCTGCGCGAGGCCGGCACCGACCGCTCCGGCGTCATCGGCGGCACCAAGGTGCTGTCGGACCAGATCATCGTGCGCGTCACCGCCGAGCCGGGGCACAGCTTCCTGGACCGCATGATCGCGCTGGTGGAAGGCGCCAACCGGCAGAAGACGCCGAACGAGATCGCGCTGACCCTGCTGCTGGCGGCGATGTCGCTGACCTTCCTGGTGGTGGTGGCGACGCTGCCGGCGATCGCCGGCTTCGTCGGCGTACGCGTCGATCCACTGCTGCTGATCGCGCTGCTGGTGTGCCTGATCCCGACCACCATCGGCGGCCTGCTGCCGGCCATCGGCATCGCCGGCATGAACCGGGCATTGGCCGCCAACGTGCTGGCCAAGTCCGGCAAGGCGGTGGAAGTGGCCGGCGACGTGGACGTGCTGCTGCTCGACAAGACCGGCACCATCACCTATGGCGACCGCCAGGCCACGGCCTTCCATGCGCTGGCCGGCATCGATGCCGCGCAACTGCGCGAAGCGGCCCTGCTGTCCTCGCTGGCCGACCCGACCCCGGAGGGCAAATCGATCGTGCGGCTGGCCCGCGAGCAGGGATGCGCCGCCAGCGAACCGGAAAGAGCGGACTACCTGGCCTTCAGCGCGCAGACCCGCATGTCCGGCGTCGACCTGGACGACGGCCGCCGCATCCGCAAGGGTGCAGCCGACGCCATCGCCGCGCACGTGCAGGCGCTGGGCGGCAACGTACCCAACGAGCTGCAGGCGCGCGTGGAGCAGGTCGCCCGCGGTGGCGCCACCCCGCTGGTGGTGTGCGAAGGCCGCCATGTGCTCGGCGTGGTCGCGTTGTCGGACGTGGTCAAGCACGGCATGCGCGAGAAGTTCGCGCAGCTGCGGGCGATGGGCATCCGCACGGTGATGATCACCGGCGACAACCCGTTGACCGCCGCGGCCATCGCCGCCGAAGCCGGGGTGGACGACTACATCGCCCAGGCCAGGCCCGAGGACAAGCTGGCGCGCATCCGCAGCGAACAGGCCGGCGGGCGGCTGGTGGCGATGGTCGGCGACGGCACCAACGATGCGCCGGCGCTGGCGCAGGCCGACATCGGCCTGGCGATGAACTCCGGCACGCAGGCGGCCAAGGAGGCCGGCAACATGGTCGACCTGGATTCGGACCCGGCCAAGCTGCTGGCGGTGGTGGAAGTGGGCAAGCAGCAGCTGATCACCCGCGGCGCGCTGACCACGTTCTCGCTGGCCAACGACGTCTCCAAGTATTTCGCGATCCTGCCGGCGCTGTTCGCCGCGGCCATCCCGTCGATGGCGGCGCTGAACGTGATGCAGCTCTCCAGCCCACGCAACGCGGTACTGGCGGCGCTGGTCTTCAACGCGCTGGTGATTCCGGCCCTGATCCCGCTGGCGCTGCGCGGCGTGCGCTTCCGCCCGGCCAGCGCCACCGCGCTGCTGCGCCGGAACATGCTGGTCTACGGCGTCGGCGGCGTGCTGCTGCCCTTCGTGGCGATCAAGGCCATCGACCTTCTCCTCGTCCTGGTGTCCGGCACATGAATCCTGCAATGCACACTCCACTGTGGCGCCCGGCCATCGGCCTGACGCTGTTCGGCCTGCTCGGCACCGGCCTGCTCTACGCCCTGCTCGCCACCAGCATCGCCGGCACGCTGTTCCCGGAGCAGGCCGACGGCAGCCTGGTCCGCGACGCCGACGGCACGGTGCGCGGCTCCCTCCTGCTGGCGCAGCCCTTCGCGGGCGACGGCTATTTCCAGGCACGGCCATCGGCCGCCGGCTACGACCCGATGGCCGCCGCCGGCAGCAACCTGGCGCGCAGCAATCCGGAACTGGCCAGGCGCGTGGCCGCGGCCACCGCCGCCGTGGCCGCGCGCGAGCGGGTCGCGCCGGCGCAGGTACCGGGCGATCTGGTCACTGCATCCGCCAGCGGACTCGACCCGCAACTCTCGCCGGCGGCGGCGCGGTTGCAGGTGGCACGCGTGGCGCGCGCGCGCGGCTGGCCGCCGCAGCGCGTGCAGGCGCTGCTGGAGGACCAGCTGCAGGACCGGCAATGGGGCGTGTTCGGGCAGCCGCGCGTCAACGTGGTCGCGTTGAACCGGGCCCTGGATGCCGCCGCGCATGCACCCTGATTCCCCGCCTGCCGGACACGGCGCACAATCGCGGCCATGAACGACCCCCGCAGCCGCCAGGCCGATGCGCTGGCCGAAAGCCTGCAACGCGAGGCCGGCGGCAAGCTGACGGTCTTCCTCGGCGCCGCGCCCGGCGTCGGCAAGACCTACGCCATGCTCACCCGCGCGCAGGAACAGCGGCGCCGCGGCGTGGATGTGGTCGCGGCCGTGGTGGAAACGCATGGCCGCAGCGACACCGCCGCGCTGCTGGGCGGGCTGCCGGCGATCGCGCTGCGCGAAGTCGATTACCGCGGCCACCGCCTGCAGGAAATGGACCTGGACGCGGTGCTGGCGCGGCACCCGGCGCTGGTGCTGGTCGACGAACTGGCCCACCGCAACGCACCCGGCAGCCGCCACGAACGGCGCTGGCAGGACGTGATGGAACTGCTCGACGCCGGCATCGACGTCTGGACGACCATCAACATCCAGCATCTGGAAACCCTCAACGACGTGGTGATGCGCATCACCGGCGTACGCGTCGGCGAGACCGTGCCGGACGTGGTGTTCGACCGCCTGCACGACATCGTGCTGGTCGACCTGCCGCCGCGCGAACTGATCGAGCGCCTGCGCCAGGGCAAGGTGTACGTGCCCGAACAGGCCGCGCAGGCGCTGCAGGCGTTCTTCTCGCCGGCCAACCTCACCGCGCTGCGCGAACTGGCCATGCAGGAGGCCGCCGACCGCGTCGACAGCAGCCTGCGCGAGGCGCGGGCAGCGCGTGGCGAGGGCAACCTGCCGTTGCGGCGGCGGGTGCTGGTCGCCATCGACGGCGGCGGCCAGAGCGAATACCTGGTGCGCGTGGCGCGGCGCATCGCCGAGCGCCGCGACGCGCCGTGGACGGTGGTGACGGTGCGGAACCGCCGCCACGACGAGGCCACCGGCCGCGAGATCGACGCCGCCTTCGCGCTGGCGCGCCGCCTCGGCGGCGATGCCGAACTGCTGCACGGGCCGGGCATCGCCGACGTGCTGCTGGACTACGCCTCGCACAACGCCGTTTCCACCCTGGTGCTGGGCCGCACCCGCGAACGCCCGCTGGCGCGGCTGTTCAACCAGACCCTGACCCAGCAGCTGATCCAGCGCGGCGCGCACTACGAAATCACCATCATCAGCACGCCGCAGGCGCGCGCCAGCGCGCGCCGCACCGGGCTGTCGCTCGATCCGGAGAACTGGAGCAGGGACGCGGCGCTGGCGCTGCTGGCCACCGCCGCGGCCTGCCTGGCGGCGTGGCTGGGCGAACGCTGGATCGGCCTGAGCGACCTGGCGATGGTGTTCATCGTCGCCGTGGTGCTGGTGGCCGCGCGCACGCGCATGAGCGCGGCGGTGCTGGCGGCCACGCTGTGCTTCCTGGCCTACAACTTCTTCTTCATCGCCCCGCGCTTCACCTTCGCCATCAACGCGCGCCAGGGCGTGATCACCGTGTTCCTGTTCCTGGCCGCGGCGCTGGTGGCCGGGCGGCTGGCGTCGCGGCTGCGCATGCAGGTGGTGGCGCTGCGCGCGGCCAACCGCCACGCCAACGTGCGCCAGGCGCTGGGGCGGCAACTGGTCGGCGCGACCGACAACGCGCAGGTGGCGCACGCCGGCCGCGTCGCGCTGGAGCAGGCCCTCGATTCGCCGGCCTGGGTGCGGATCGCACAGGACACCAGTACCAGCGGCAGCGCGGCGCCCGGCGCCACCGACCTGGCCGCGGCAGACTGGGCCTTGCGCCATGGCCAGCCGGCGGGCCGCTTCACCGACACCCTGGCCGGCGCCGACTGGTGGTTCCTGCCGCTGCTGGACGGCGAAGGGCACGGCATCGGCGTGGCCGGCCTGCGCCTGGACCGCCAGTACCCGCGGCTGGCGCCGGAGCAGCGCCAATTGGCCGAAGCCATGGCCGACGACATCGCCCAGGCGGCGCTGCGCACGCGCCTGGTCGCCGACCTGGAAACCGCGCACCTGCACAACGAGACCGAACGCCTGCGCTCGGCCCTGCTGTCCTCGGTGTCGCACGACCTGCGCTCGCCGCTGGCGGCGATGATCGGTTCGGCCGACAGCCTTTCCAGCTACGCCGAGGCGATGGACGCCAGCGACCGCCGCGCGCTGCTCGACACCATCGTGGTCGAGGGCGAACGCCTGGACCGCTACATCCAGAACCTGCTGGACATGACCCGGCTCGGCCACGACGGTCTCAAGCTCAACCGCGACTGGATCGGCGTGGACGAGCTGATCGGCTCGGCGGCGCGGCGCCTGCAGCGTTACCAGCCGGATGCGCTGCTGAAGCTGGACATCCCGCACGACCTGCCGCCGATCTGGGTGCATCCGGCGCTGGTCGAACAGGCGGTGTTCAACGTAATGGAGAACGCGGCCAAGTTCTCGCCCCCGGGCATGGCGGTCGAGGTGCGCGCGCGCCTGCACGAGGGCGAGCTGCGCATCGAGGTGATCGACGAGGGGCCGGGCATTCCCGATGCCGAGCGTGCGCGCATTTTCGACATGTTCTACAGCGTGGAACGCGGCGACCGTGGCCGCCAGGGCACCGGCCTGGGCCTGACCATCTGCCAGGGCATGATCGGCGCGCACGGCGGCCACGTCGAAGCGCTGCCTGGCCGCGATGGCCGCGGTACGCTGGTGCGCATGACCCTGCCCCTGCTCCAGCCGCATCCGGAGAGCCCGCGCGACGATGGCTGACGCCCCCGCCATTCCGCCGGCGCGCGTGCTGGTGATCGACGACGAGGTGCAGATCCGCCGCTTCCTCGACATCTCGCTGCGCGCGCAGGGCTATGCCACCAGCCAGGCGGCCACGGGCGGCGAAGGCCTGCGCAAACTTGCCGGCGAAGGCGCCGACCTGGTGATCCTGGACATCGGCCTGCCCGACATGGAAGGCCACGACGTGCTGGCCGAACTGCGCCAATGGAGCCAGGTGCCGGTGATCATGCTCAGCGTGCGCGCCGGCGAAGCGGAGAAGGTGCGGGCGCTGGACAACGGCGCCAACGATTACGTGACCAAGCCTTTCGGCACGCAGGAACTGATGGCGCGGGCAAGGGCGCTGCTGCGCGGCCGCAGCGCCGACGGCGAAGGCCAGGTGCCGCTGTTCGACGACGGCCACCTGCGCATCGACCTGGCCCGCCGCGAGGTACGCCTGGACGGTGCGGCGGTGGCGTTGACCCGCAAGGAATACGCGTTGCTGGCGCTGCTGCTGCGCAATGCCGGGCGCGTGGTCACCCAGCCGCAGATCCTGCAGGAAGTCTGGGGTCCGAGCCATCGCCACGACACGCATTACCTGCGCATCCTGGTCGGCCGGCTGCGGCACAAGCTCGGCGACTCGGCGTTGGAATCGCGCTACCTGTTCACCGAACCCGGCGTCGGCCTGCGCTTCCACGCAATGCCCCTGTAGAGCGGGGCAAGCCCCGCTGCGGCACTACCTGCGAAGGCCCCGCCGGGCGTTGCCCGGCGCTACAGAACACCGCGCTCCTTGTAGAGCGGGGCGAAGCCCCGCTGTGGCATTCCCAACCGAAGCCCCCGCCGGGCGCTGCCCGGCGCGCCCACGGCGGCGATCAGAAGCCCAGCTCGGTCCCCGCCGGCAGCACCTGCCGCAGCAGGTCGCGGAACAGGCCCTTCATCC
>NZ_JASCOS010000079.1:0-17175 GCF_029959705.1 Stenotrophomonas sp. PS02297
GGGCAGCCCTCCGGCACACCGCGTGGCGAAGGCAACGGCCAGCGCCGCGAAGGCCAGCCGGCCGGCCCGGCACGCCGCCGCCGTGGCGGCCGTGGCCGCGGAGCCGCCTCGCGCCCGAACAGCGCGGTCTGACCGGCGCTTGTGCCCCTGAAGAAAACGGCCGCGATGCGGCCGTTTTCTTTTGGTACCCCGCCAGCGCCGGTGCAGGGGCCGCATCCCTGCAGCCGTTTCACCGGAGCGGCGGGCAAGCGCTCAGAACGTCCAGGTCAGGTTGACGCGGTAGTTGCGGCCCGGCTCGCTGTAGCGGCCGATGCCCTCTTCGGTGGCATAGCCGTACAGGTAAAAGTCGCCGCGGGTGACATTGCGGATGCGCGCCCACTGGTAATAGCGCTCGTCGAACAGGTTGTAGACGCCGGCGCTGATTTTCAGGTGCGCATTGACGCGCAGGCTGCCGAACAGGTCGAACACGGTGTAGGCATCGCTGAGGAACGGCTCGGCGACCTGTCCGAACACGTCGCTGGCCACGGCCACGTCCTTGCGCTTCTTGGCCAGCGCGTGGGTCAGCGCGCCGGTCAGGCGCAGGCGCTCGTCCATGCCCTGCCAGCTCAGGCCGAGCACGCCGCGGTCCGGGTTGATGCTGTCCAGCGGCTTGCCGCCGCGCAGCTCGCCTTCGTTGTGCGAGTACACCGCACGCAGCAGCCAGGCGTCGCCCAGCTGCCACAGGCCCTCGGCTTCCACGCCCTTGACGGTGACCTCGCCGACGTTGGCCTGGCTGGAGAAGCTGTAGCCCAGCGCGGTGCTGCAGCGGGTGCCGGTGCAGGTGCGGTACTCGATGCCGGGATCGCGCAGCACGCGCACGCTTTCGATGAAGTCGTCGTAACGGTCGCGGAAGACCGAGACGCCCAGGCGCGAACGCACGCTTTCCCAGCGCCAGCCCAGTTCCAGGTTGAGGCTCTTTTCCGAGGCGAGGTCCGGATTGGCCGCGCTGGTCGGTACGGTGACCAGCTTGCCGGTCGCCACTTCGGTGATGTCGGTGGTGCTGGTCGGCGCATACATCTCGCCGGTGGTCGGCGCGCGGAAGCCGCGCCCGGCCTGGAACCACAGCGTATGCCCCGCCGCCGCCAGGTAGCTCAACCCGGCCTGCCAGGTCGGCGAGGCGAAGCGCACCGGGCGCACCGTGCCGGTCCGGTCGACGAACGTCGCATCCGGGTGCGGCGTGTAGTCGTGGCGGTCGTAGCGCGCGCCCAGGTTGAGCTGCAGCCGCTCGTCGAGCAGGTCGATGCGGTCGCGCAGGTACACGTTCCACGACGCGGCGTCGGTACGCGGCACCTGGCCGGGATCGACGGTGGCGGTATCCAGCACGCCGGCATTGTTCCAGCGGTAGTCGATGGCGCCGTAGTCGATCTCGCGGTTCTGCCAGGATGCGCCATAGATCAGCGCATGCGCGCCGGCGCGCTTGTCCATGTCCAGCGCCACCCGGTCCAGGACCTGCGCGGTGTGGCGGTCCTCGGCGCGCTGGCAGGTCGCGGCCAGCGTGCAGGCGGTGGTGTTCGGCGTGACCGTGGGATTGGCCGAACTGCCGCTGCCGCTCACCACGCGGGTGATGCCGCGGCTGTCGGTCTTCTGCCGGTCCACCTGCAGCTGCGCGGTGTCGAAGGCCGCATTGCCGGCATTCCACACATAGCGCAGGCCGTAGCGGTCGCGGCTGTTGCTGTCCTCGCCCCAGCGCTGCAGATAGCCCGGCGCGCTGACCCGGCTGAGGTTGTCCACCAGGTTGTCGACCCGGTTGCGCTCGTACACAACGCCCAGGCGGTGCTCGGGACTCAGCACGAAATCGACCTTGGCCAGCACGTTGTCGCTGTCGTGGTCGATCGGGTCCGGCAGGCGCCGGGCGCTGCCGGTGGCGACCGCGGTGGAGTCGTACCAGCCTTCGGATTCATGCGCCTTGCGCTTGGTGTAGACCAGCATGGACTCCACGATGCCGGTACGGTTGGCGGCGGTGAACGAGCCTAGCTTCTCGTCGTTGTAGCCGGTATAGCCGAGCTTGACGCTGCCGAAGCTGTCGTTGCCGCTGGGCTTGAGGTAGTCGGACGGATCCTTGGTGGTGAACACCACGCCACCGCCCAGCGAACCACTGCCGGCAGCGATGGCATCGGCGCCCTTGATCACCTCCACCTGCTTCAGCGTGTCGATGTCCACGCCGCCGCGGCCAGCGCGGAAGAACTCGTAGCTGCGCGCGGTTTCCAGCCCCTCGGCCATGCCCAGGCCATCGATGGTCATCGACACGCGGTCGCCTTCCATGCCGCGGATATTGAAGCCGTTGTCGCCGAAACGCCCCATGTCGGCGATGCTCACGCCGGGGATGTAGCGCACGAGGTCTTCCATGCTCTCGGCCATCTCGTCGTCCAGCTCGGCGCGCGTCACCACGCGCACGTTCTGGGTGGCCGAACGCGCGTTGTTCTCGCGCGCGGCCTCCACCTTCACGGTATCCAGCGTGCGCGCGTCCGGCGCGGCATCGGCATGGGCCAGCGGCGAAAGGCCGGACAGGATCGCCAGGGTCAGCAGGGAGGGGGCGGGTTTCATGGTCAAGCTCCACAGAAGGAAGGGTCGAAGGATTCGCCGCGTGGGCGGCATGCCGTTCCTGGCTGCGGAGGCCGGAGGTCACCGGCGCGGTGCTGGGGGGCGTTTGCGGGTGTGGCGGACGCTAGGGCGCGTCGTCGCCGCGATGCGCGTGCAGCGCGCCGATCTCGTCGCCAGCGCGCGGCAGGTGCCGGGCCTGCCCGTCGGGCGCATGCACGGCGAGGCTGAGGCGCTGGCGGCCGCCGTGTTCGCGCGCCGCCTCCAGCTCGATGCGGTACTCGCCGGGCGGGCATGGCCGGCCCTGGTCATCGAGCCCATCCCAGGTCACCGAATAGTGGCCAGGCAGCCGCGTCGGGCGGGCGATGCCGTGCACGGCGGGCTCGTCGTCGCGCCCGTACAGGCGCCACCATTGCGGCAGTTCCTGCAGGTAGCGCGAGCGGTCGCCCAGCACCAGCAGCTGCCGCACGGGGCTGCCGTCGGGCCGCGCGATCCACAGCGCCAGGTAGGGCGCGCGGTAACGGGCCGTGTCCTGCGGCGGGATCTCGTAGTCGATGCGCAGCGGTCGCGGCCATGCCGCCACTGCTCCGCCCATCTCCACGGACAACAGGCGATGCCAACCGCTGCTGGCGAAGCTCACGCCACGGTCGCTGACGACCAGTGCTTCCACGCCGGGCAGCTGCTCCACCCAGGCCAGGCCGTCACGGATCGGCATCACGCTCAGGGCCGTGGCCAATGCATCGGCGGTGGCCGCATCCGGCGCCACTACGGTGGCCGACGGCGGATAGGCCAGGGGCCAGCCTTCCATCGGGTCGAGCAGGTGGCTGTACTGGCGGCGCCCCACCTTGAAACCGCGGCTGCGATGGCCGCTGGAGGCGATCGCCAGCGAGCGCAGCTGCAGCGTCGCGCGCGGCGCCGCGTTGTCGGCGGGCGCAAGCGGATCGGCGACGCCGACGCGCCAGCCCTGCCCTGCTTCCGGCCCGCCCCAGTAGACAGCGTCGCCGCCGATGTCCAGCGCGATCCCTGACGCCTGCGGTGCGGCGTCGCGCGCACGTTGCAGCGCGAGGTCGAGGATGTGGCCCTTGGCCACGCCGTCGACCTGCCACTGCAGCAGGCCGGGGGATGGCGCCGGCAGCACCGAGGCCGGTTCCGGTTGCAGCTGCGCCAGCGCGCGCGCCTGCCGGCGCAGCTGCACGCGATCCGGCAGGACGCCGGTGGCGGCCGCTTCGCGCCAGGCCTGCAACGGGCCACCGAGCCGGCAACTGAAAGCGCCGTCGCTGGCTTCGCGCCAGTGCTCGCACAACGCGAGCAGCCGGCGCAGTTCGGGCGACACCGGCAGCGGCGCGCCGGCGCGGTTCAACCGCGACAGTTCGCTGTCCTCGCGCCAGGTACTGAACACGGCCTCCAGCCGCCCGATTTCCGCCAGCGCCGCCGCATGCGCCGCCTCGGCCTCAGCCGGGCCGACACCGGCCACGCTCATCCGCAGCGACGTGCCCAGCACCTGCTCGTGCTGGTAGTGCTGCAGCACCGGTGCGGCCGCCACGCCGCCACCGGCGAGTGCAAGGACGAGCGTGGCCAGCGAGCGCAGGGAGATCGACATGGACAGCGGGCCGCGATCAGGGAGCGGTGCGCGCGGGCGCGGCAGGCGCCGGCTCGGGATCGCGCGCATCGACCACGCCGTCGCCATTGCTGTCGGCACGGTCGAACAGGCGCTTGCCCGAAACCTGGTACTCGGCGAAGGTCATGCGTCCGTCGCGATCGGTATCCAGTGCCTTGAAGCGCACGCGTGCCTGCTGTGCCGCGGCATCGCGCACGCTGGCGGCGCGGCGGTCCAGGCGGTCCTCGAACTCGGCCAGGTAGTCCGCGAAATCCAGGAGCCCGGTGCCGCCGCGATCGGCCGCGGCGAACATGTCCTTCCGCACCTGTTCGAACTCGGCACGGTCGATGCGGCCATCGCCATCGCGGTCGTAGATCTCCAGCATGCCAGCCAGGCTGTGCGAGGTCGGCATGCGCAGCGGGTCGCTGACGCGCGGCGACGCTGCACGCCTGGGCTCGCCCTCGGCCAGCAGCTTCTGGTAGCCGCTCCAGGTCCGCTCGCCGGCCGCATCGAACTCGGCGCGGCTCACCCTGCCATCCTTGTCGGCATCGAGCGCGTCGAAGCGGGTGCGGGTCTGCGCGACATGGCCGGCGCGCGCCTTCTCCAGCCGGGCGTCCAGGCGGGCCAGGTATTCGTTGACGTATTCGTCCTCATCGACCGCGCCATCCCGGTTCTCGTCGGTCTGCGCATAGCGCTGCTGGCGGAACGCGAGGAACTGCTCCCGGCTGACGCTGCCGGTGCCGGCCTCATCGAACTGCTCCAGGAAAGCAGCCACGGACGGCGCGAGCACCGGGCCAGGTGTTGCCGGACGCTGCGCCTGGGCATGGGAAACGAAGGGGATCGCCAGCAGCAGCGGGGCGACGGAAAGGAACTTGCGCATGGGTGTCTCCGGGAAACGACGACGCCTCACGGCGTCAGTACATGGAAGGTGAGCGTGTAGCTGTTGCTGTACTCGGGCACCGGGGCTCCTGCCGGCGCGGGGCTGCGATGGCGGGCCAGTGCGAGGAAGGTGCCGGCCTGCGCCAACTTCAGCCGCACGTGGCCGGCGGCATCGCTCTCCACGGTTTCCAGCGCCGGCTTGCGGTCGGACGTCCACACCGCCTCGGTCACTTCGATCTTCTGCGCGGGCAACGGCCTGCCGTCGTACTGCACGACGAATTCGAAGTCCTCGCCGACATACAGGTCGCTCGGATGGGTGACCGGAACGAACTCCAGCCCCTTGCCGCGCGGCGCCAAGGCGGCACGATCGGGCGCACCGACGCTCACGTAGGCTTCGGCCAGCGTCAATGACTGGAAGTTGGAGATCACCTTGGCGCCCGCCGGGATCCTCGTCGCCGGGTCGCGGCTGCTTTCCCGCTTGCCGCCGATCTCCCAGGTGCGGAACAGCGCGCCGAGCCGCGGTCCGGTACTGAAACGATAGGTGCCCTTGCCCGCATCCAGCCGCTGCTCCGCCACCGTGCGGGTACGCAGGCGTTGCACCGTTTCCAGCGCGCGGGTCCTGCCGGTTGGATCGGTCACCACGAACTCGCTGTCGTCGAACGCGGCTTCAGGCACGAAGAAAGCTTCGGCGAAAGCCGCGTCGAGGCTGACCGTACTGCCCTCGCGGGCGTCGAAACTGGCGGGGGCGAGGAAGGGGGTGTGTGCCGGTGCCGCCGCCGGCAGGGCGGTCGCCGCCAGCAGCAGGGCCAACGAATGGATTCTCATGAACAGGTCCCGATGAACGGGGCACATTCACCCCGGCTTCACCATTCTATTTTATTGAGAATCATTTGCAAATAGGAATTCTTGCCAAACACCTGTTGCCAACTCCGCTCCGATGCCGGTACCCGCGTCCGCCGCCCCTGCCGTGCGCATCTCGCGCAATCCATGGCTGAACCGGGTTGCGGGCTGCCGATACACGCCTACGTACAGGCCACGCGCACTGCCACACGTCCGCGAAGGCATCAGCGCAAGGCCCCTTTTTGCTCTGAAACGCGGCATTCGATACCCGTGCATCGTGGCGCCTGTCCCGGCAACCAGGACCGCGGCCGGATCGAACGTTGGCTCACGGCCCGGTCGCGCCGACCACACGCCGCGGCGGTGCGGTACAGCCACGATCGCAGTGCCCGGTGGATCAGGCGCAATCGCGTCTGCGCATGCGCGCATGACCAGGCACCAAAGCCGCCTTCCTTCATCATCGATGAGCGGCGTGCTCGGCCACAAAGGGATTTCCCGTCCCCGCCAGTACAATCGCCGCCATGGACATCTTCAAAGATTTCACCCTCGAGGCCGCCCATCGGCTGCCCAACGTCCCGCCAGGCCACAAGTGCGCGCGCCTGCATGGCCACTCGTTCCGCGTGCGCCTGCAAGTGAGCGGCGAACCGGGCGCCGAGTCAGGCTGGGTGATGGATTTCGGCGACATCAAGGCGGCCTTCCAGCCGCTCTATGAGCAGCTCGACCATCACTATCTCAACGACATCGCCGGGCTGGAAAACCCGACCAGCGAGCGCCTGGCGATATGGATCTGGGACCGGCTCAAGCCGGGGTTGCCGCAATTGAGCGCGGTGACCGTGCACGAGACCTGCACCTCCGGCTGCCGCTACCGCGGCACCTGACCTGAACGATCCCCGGCAACCGCAGGCGCCGGGCTTCCGCACCGCCACGCTGGACGATATGCTGCGCCGCAACAAATGACGGAGCACGGCCATGGCCGCCCGGTTCGACGACGGTTTCAGCGACTACACACGGCAGTTCGCGGCACTGGCCAATCGCGCCAACCGGCTGGCACTTGAGAACGCGGAAAGCGCGGTCGGCGTGCAGTTGCGCACCTTCGAGCGCAATGCCACCGCCACCGCCGGCTTTCTCGGCGAACTGGCGCATCCCGGCCCGCAGGCGGACCTGCCGTCGCTGCTGCCCAAGGGCCTGCAGGTGGCGCAGGAGAACCTGCAGCGGCTGGCTTCGGCCGGGCAGGAAATCGCCGGCCTGGGCCTGAAGACCGGGCAGGCGCTGGCCGAACTGGCGCAGCAACCGCTCCAGGGCAGAACCGCCAGGCGCCCACGCGCCAAGGCCAGCTGACCTACCCGCTCAACAGCGCGCGGAACCCCCTCCCCCGCGCCCTGTCCGGACCCGGCAACGATCTCTCTCCCGTTGCCGGGTCTTTTTTGTTCCGCCCTTCCTCGCACCCCGTCCAGCAATCGACAAGCGATGTCCAGAACCGCTCCGTGCGGCCTTCTGGCTCCTCGCCGACCACCTGAAAAACATGCCCGCCCTGTTGTAGAGCGGAGCAACGCCCCGCTGGAGCTCTCCCGGCAAAGCCCCGCCGGGCGCTGCCCGGCACTACGGAGCACCGGGCCCTCCCGCGCCCGTGGATCCGGCCATGGCCTCGGCATCCTGCGATGTCATCGACGCACGATCCCGGGATCCACGCCCTGCGCTCCCTCGCTGCACACAGGCCGGCAGCCGGGCCCCGCGGAAACAATCGCGCTCGGGCAGCGGTTAGACTCTGCTGATGTTCAGTTCCACCACGCTCACCGGCAGCAAGCCGGAACAGTACGCCCAGCTGCTGGCCCAGGCCCGCGCGCTCGTCCATGGCGAAACCGACCGCATCGCCAACGCCGCCAACCTGTCGGCGCTGGTGTATCACGCGCTGCCGCAGCTCAACTGGGTGGGTTTCTACTTCTTCGACGGCACCGAACTGGTGGTCGGCCCGTTCCAGGGCCTGCCGGCCTGCGTGCGCATTCCGCTGCACAAGGGCGTGTGCGGTGCGGCGGCCAGCACCCGCCAGACCCAGCGCGTGGAAGACGTGGATGCCTTCCCGGGCCACATCGCCTGCGACTCGGCCTCGCGCTCGGAACTGGTGGTGCCGCTGGTCCATGACGGCGCGCTGGTGGGTGTGTTCGACCTGGACAGCCCCGTCACCTCGCGCTTCGATGCCGACGACCAGGCGGGGCTGGAAGCCATCGCCCGGGTCTTCGTCGAGGCGCTGGCATGAGCGCGTTGAAGCTGCGCAACATCGGCCCGAAGAGTGCGGCGTGGCTGCGCCAGGTCGGGCTGCGCAGTGCCGAGGACCTGGCCGCGGTCGGCGCGGTCGGCGCCTTCGTCAAGGTGCGCCGCGCCGGCTTCAAGCCCAGCCTCAACCTGCTCTATTCGCTGGAAGGCGCGCTGGTCGGCTGCCATTGGCAGGAGGTGCCGGAGGCGCGGCGCCAGCAGTTGGTCGCCGAGTACGAAGTCGCTGCAGGCGGGCTGCCGACCGCGCGCGCCGGGCAGATGGCCGGGCCGGTGCGCGAGACTCACATGCAGTCGCCCGACGCGGGCGATCACGACAGCGGCGACGAGGTCGGCGAAATCCGCTTCGGCGAGGATTGAATCCCCCTGCCTGCCGGGCAAGCCCGGCAGCTACGGCAAGGGCAGTGCGACGCCGCCCAGCAGCACCAGCGCCAGCAGCAGCAGGCTTTCGGTGACCTCGACGCTGGCGCCGAGACAATCGCCGGAAATGCCGCCCAACCGGCGCCGCCAATATGCCGCGACCAGCGGCACCAGCCCCAGCGCGAGCAGCAGCGGCCAGGCGACGAAAGCGGTGACCGCCGCCAGCAGCAGCGCCCACAGCCACATCGAGCGCAGGCTCAGCTGCCAGGAAAAGCGCTCGGCCATGCCCGCGCCATGCAGCGACGGCAGCAGGCGGCTCCACCACAGCGTGCCCCAGCGCGCCCACGCAGGCACCAGTACGATGCCGAACCACAGCGGGCTGGCGGCGAGCTCGGTCAGCAGCACGAACTTGAGCAGCAGCTGCATCACCAGCGTGACCACGCCGAACACGCCCATGTGCGGGTCCTTGAGCACCTCGAGGAAGCGCTGCGGATCGCGGTGCGCGGCGCCGAAGGCATCGGCCACGTCGCCCAGCCCGTCCAGGTGCAGCGCGCCGGTCGCCCACACCCACAGCAGCAGGGTGAGCACGCCGGCCAGCCACGGCCGGTCGCCAAGCAGGTACAGCGGCGCAGCCAGCAGCACGCCGATGATCGCGCCCACCAAGGGGTAGTACACCGCCGCGCGGCTCAGGTCGTCGTCGCGGAAATCCCTGACCTGCGGCGTCGGCAGCCGGGTCAGGAACTGGATCGCCAGGATCAGGCGGCGCACGCTCACGGCTGGCACAGCTCCAGCAGCTCGCCCCACAGCTGGCCATCCCCGCCGCGCTCCACGCGCAGGCGCACGCGGGTGCCGTAGTCGATGCGCATCGCCCACAACGCGGCCAGCGGCATGCCGCACACGCGCGACACCGCCAGCCGCAGTACGCCGGCATGGCTGACCACGAGCACCGGTCCGGCGCCCTCGTCTTCGTCCTCGTCCTCGTCCTCGTCGAGCAGCCGCCGCAGCTGCGCATCGATGCGCGCCTCGAACTGCCGCCAGCTCTCGCCGTTGGGCGGCACCACCGCGTGCGGCGCGTCGTAGAGTCCAGCCAGCAGCTCGGCCGGGATCTCGTCGTAATGGCAGCCATCCCAGTCGCCGAAATCCAGTTCGGCCCAGTCCGGGTGGATCTCGCAGAACAGGTCGCGGCCGGCGACCAGCGCGGTGGCGGTATCCAGCGCACGGCGCCGCGGCGAGGCGATCACCCGGCTCCATTGGCCATCGCCATGGCAGCGCAGCAGCGCATCCATGGCCCCGTCGAGCAGCGGCGGATCGGTGCGGCCATCCAGATGGCCCTGGCGGCCGGTGGAGGCATGGCGCATCAGGTCCAGGATCATGGCGCGGCGCTCTGCCCGGCGATGGCGGCCTCGGCGAAGGTCGCCATGCCGTTGTGCAGCGCGCAGGCCAGGCGCAGCAGCGGCAGCGCCAGCGCGGCACCGGAACCTTCGCCCAGGCGCAGGTCCAACTGCAGCAGGGGGTCGGCCTGCAGGGCCGCCAGTACCCGCGCATGCCCGCGCTCGGCGGAACGATGCGAGAACAGCAGCCATGGCCGCAGCGAGGGGTTGATGCGCACCGCGGCCAGCGCCGCGGCCGAGACGATGAAACCATCCACCAGCACCGGAACGCCGCGCTGGGCGACGGCGATCATGGCCGCGGCCAGCGCGGCGATCTCCAATCCGCCGACGCGGCGCAGGGCTTCGCGGCCGGGGTCGGCAGCGGCGGCGATCGCTTCGCCGTGCAGGGCCAATGCGCGTGCGGTCACGGCCTGCTTGTGAGCGATGCGCGCCGCATCCAGGCCGGTGCCCGCACCCACCAGGTCCGCCAGGGGCAATGGCCCGAGTACCGCCGCCAGCGCGCTGGCCGAGGTGGTGTTGCCGATGCCCATCTCGCCGAGCAGCAGCAGGTCCGCGCCGTCGCCGCAAGCGGCTTCGACCGCGCGCCGGCCGGCGTCGAAAACCGCATCGAGGTCGGCCGGCGCCATCGCCGGACCGGCGCTGAAATCGTCGGTGCCACGGCGCGGCTTGTCGCAGGTCACGCCGGCGAGCGGCGCGTCGGCCAGGCTGCCCACGTCCCAGACATGCAGCGGCAACCCCAGTTCGCGCGACAGCACGGCGATGGCGGCACCACCTGCGGCGAAGTTGCGCAGCATCTGCACCGTCACTTCCGCCGGATACGCCGATACGCCCTGCACGGCGACGCCATGGTCGCCGGCGAACACCAGCACCGGCACCCGCGCGGCCTGCGGCTGCTCGCGTCCCTGCAGCGCAGCCAGCTCGATGGCGAGGGTTTCCAGGCGCCCCAGCGCGCCTTCCGGTTTGGTCAGTTGCCGCTGGCGGGCGATGGCATGCTGCCGGTGCGCCTGCGAAGGCGCCGGGCAGGGCCGGGTGAACCATGCTTCTGTCACGTGTGTTCCGATACTGCATTGCAATCGCGCATTGTAGGGCGCGGGCCGCTTCCACGATGTGCCGCACAGGGCGCCAATCCGGCGCTGCCCACCCGCCACCGGCTGCGCCGGGCGGCGACGCGGGCGATGGCATAGAATGCGCGCACTTTCGGGTGACTGGCCGGGCTCGCTCCGGCCGGTTGAAACGGGAAGCCGGTGCCGCGCACGCCAGGGATGCCCCTGGCCGCGCCATTCCGGCGCTGCCCCCGCAACGGTAAGCAGGACAAGGACAGGCATACCGCCACTGTGCATCGATCGCACGGGAAGGCGCCTGGACGGAAGCGCCGACGCGCTTCGCCTGCGAGCCCGGAGACCGGCCCGGAAGCCGACTGGTTGCGATGCGGAGGGCATGGCGGCGGCAGTGACGCCGTGCGCGCGCTCCGTCGTCCCCTTCTCCTGGCAGCCCCCACCGTCCGTCCGCGCGGGAGCGCGCGGGTCCAGGAGTTCCCATGAAACTGCCGTACCACACCCTTTCCCTCGCCCTGGCGCTCGCGCTGCCGGGCATCGCCGCCGCCGAGCAGGCGCCCACCGAACTGGACGACGTGATCGTCACCGCCACCCGCACGCCGGTGTCCATCGCCGACAGCGTGGTGCCGGTGCAGGTGATCGACCGCGAGCAGATCGACCGCAGCCAGGCCGGCTCGGTGCTGGACCTGCTGCGCGGCCGCGCCGGCCTGGATTTCGCCAACCAGGGCGGCGCCGGCAAGCTCACCTCGCTGTTCATGCGCGGCACCGCCTCCAACCAGGTGCTGGTGCTGGTCGACGGCGTGCGCATCGGCGCGGCCACCAGCGGCATGCCGGCGCTGCAGGACCTGCCCATCGACCAGATCGAGCGCGTCGAGATCGTGCGCGGGCCGCGTTCGAGCCTGTACGGCTCCGAGGCGATCGGCGGCGTGATCCAGATCTTCACCCGCAGCGCGGGCAAGGGGCTGCAGCAGAACCTGGCGCTGACCGCCGGCAGCCACAACCTGCGCCAGGCCAGCGCCGGCTTCAGCAACCGTGGCGAACGCGGCTGGGTTTCGGCGCAGGGCGCCTGGCAGAAGACCGACGGCATCAACGCCTGCAACGGCTCGGCCGCGCTGTTCCAGGGCTGCTACGTCGACGAACCCGATCGCGACGGCTACCGCAACGCATCGCTCAACCTGCGCGGCGGTTATGCGCTGGCCGAAACCCTGAGCGTGGAAGGCCACGTGCTCGATGCCAGCAGCCGCAACGAATACGACGGCAGCATCTACAGCGGCAACGAGGCCGAAAACCACCAGCAGGTGTATGGCGGCAAGCTGCTGTGGACGCCCGGCGAGGCGTTCCGCCTGTCCGCGCAGGTCGGCCGCAACAACGACCAGGCCGACAGCTACTTCGCCGACGCCGGCAAGCGCACGTTCGTTTCCACCTTCGACACGCGCCGCGACACCGCCAGCGTGCAGGGCGACGTCCTGTTCGCCGAGGGCCAGCAGCTGACCGCCGGTGCCGACTGGCAGAAGGACGAGGTCACCGGCACCACGGCCTATGCGATCGACAGCCGCGACAACACCGGCGTCTTCGCCGAGTACCAGGGCCGCTTCGGCGCGCACTCGCTGCAGGCCAGCGTGCGCAACGACGACAACGAGCAGTTCGGCAACCACACCACCGGCAGCCTCGGCTACGGCTTCGCCTTCGGCAACGGCCTGCGCCTGACCGCCAGCGCCGGCACCGGTTTCAAGGCGCCGACCTTCAACGACCTGTACTACCCGTGGTCGAGCAACCCGGAACTGAAGCCGGAAGAATCCAAGAGCGTCAACGTCGGCATCGCGCAGTACGCCGACGGCTGGAACTGGACGTTCAACGCCTATGAAACCCGCATCGACCAGCTGATCGCGCTGGACAGCACCTACACGCCGTACAACATCGCCAAGGCACGCATCCGCGGCGCCGAGCTGACCGGCTTCGTGTCGCTGACCGGTTTCGACATCAATGCCCAGGCCAGCTTCACCGACCCGCGCGACCACACCAACGGTGCGACCAGCTACGACAACTGGCTGCCGCGCCGTGCCCGTACCAGCGGCCGCCTGGACGTGGACCGCGGCTTCGGCCCGCTGCGCGTGGGCGTGACCGCCACCGGCACCGGCCACCGCTTCGACAACGCAGCCAACAGCATGCGCCTGGCCGGCTACGGCACCGTCGATCTGCGCGTGGAATACGCCATCAACGAGGCATGGAGCCTGCAGGCCAGGGCGGCCAACGTGTTCGACCGCGAGTACGAAACCGTGGCCTGGTACAACCAGCCCGGCCGCGAGTACCAGCTGACCCTGCGCTACCGCTCGCGCTGAGCCGGCCTGGACGGTTGAGTTCCTCCCGACGCCCCGGCCTGCCAGCCGGGGCGTTGTTTCATGCGGCGCCGGGCAGCGCACCACCGCCACTCCCGCCTCGCCCCGCCGGACCCTGCCCAGGGCTGCGATGGGGCAGTTCGCATAAGGCTCCGGTCATCCCCCGTATCCGGCCCCGGCAGGGGCCCATGCCGTATCGCCCCCGCCCGCATCCCATGGCTCCGGCGGCGATGGATGAAACGGCCGGTCAGCGGGACGGCGACTGGCGGACAAACTGGAGCTGGGGCACGCGGCCGCGGCCATCGGAAAGCAGCGGTTGCAGCGGGAAGCCGGCATGGAGACAGATGTCAGGCGACGGCCGAAGACACGCGGTTGCCGGCGACAGCGCACGGCGCCGGACCGCATGCGGCAGAGGTATCCCCTGCGTAACCTATGGAATTCACCGCCATCGGGCGGAGATGCGTTCCGCGTTCAGATGCAAGCGGCGAGCTGCCGCAGATCGTCGATCACCGCGACCGCATCGGCAGCCTCCAGATCAAGATCGCGCGGATAGCCATAGCGCACCAGCACGATGGGCATGCCGGCCGCGTTCGCCGCGCCCAGGTCGGTGGCCGAATCACCGACCATCAGGCAATGCGCCGGCGCCTGCCCCAGCAGCTGTGCCGCATGCAGCAGCGGCTCGGCGGCCGGCTTGCGCTGCGGCAGCGTGTCGCCGCCGATGATGTACGCGAAGTGCCCGGCGATCCCCAGGTGATCGAGCAGCGGCGGCACCAGCGCCGAGGGCTTGTTGGTGCAGATCGCCATCGGCAGGCCGCGCGCCTGCAACTGTTGCAGCGCTTCGACCACGCCCCCGTACAGGCGCGGGCTGCGCAGCAGGCAGTCACGGTAGTGGCGCATGAAGGTGGGCATCACCTCGTCCAGCGGGCGCGTGCTACGGGCATGCGCCAATGCGGTGGTCACCAGCCGGCGCACGCCTTCGCCGATCCAGCTGCGTACCGTCGCCTCGGATACGCGCGGCAACGACAGGTCGTCCAACGTGCGGTTGACCGCCTCGGCGATGTCGTCGGCGCTGTCCACCAGCGTGCCGTCCAGGTCGAATACCAGCGCTGCAATGCCCACGCATCCACTCCATGACAGGAAGCGGCCGATTGTAACGGGGCGTGGAAGCGCTTCAGCCCAGGGAGGTGTCCCGGAAAAGATCGCCCTGCACCGCCGAATCCTCGCGGTCGCGAAAGCCCGACAGGCCCACGCCCACCAGCCGGTAGCGCGTTTCCGGCGGCAGCTGCACGCGCTGGCACAACGCCAGTGCGATGTCGCGCAGCTCCTCCTCCGAGGCCGGCGGTGCATCCGGGGTGAAGCTGCGGGTGAGGATGCGGAACTGCGCGGTCTTCAATTTGAGCACCACGGTGTGGCCGACGCGCTCGGTGCGCCCGGTCGCGCGCCAGGTCCGCGCGGCCAGTTGTGCGATCAGCTCATCGAACTCGCCCAGCCGCAGGTCTTCGCTGAAGGTGTCCTCGGAGGAAATCGACTGCACCGGCTGGTCCGGCTCCACCGGCCGCTCGTCGATGCCGCGCGCACGCCGGTACAGGCGCTGGCCGAACGTGCCGAACAGGGCTTCCAGCTGCTCTGCAGGCAGACTGCGCAGGTCGCCCACGGTAGCGATGCCCAGCGCCGCCAGGCGCCCCTCCATCACCTTGCCCACCCCGGGCACTCGACTCACCGGCAACGGCGTCAGGAACTGCTCCACGCGCGCCGGCGGCACCACGAACTGGCCGTCGGGTTTGCGCCAGTCCGAGGCGATCTTGGCCAGGAACTTGTTCGGCGCGATTCCGGCCGAGGCGGTCAGCGAGGTCGCCTCGCGGATCTGCGCGCGGATGGTGCGCGCGATCTCGGTGGCGATGCCGTCGCAGGTCGGGGAATCGGTCACGTCCAGGTAAGCCTCGTCCAGCGACAACGGCTCCACCAGCGGCGTGTGCCGCAGAAATATCTCGCGGATCTGCCGCGACACGGCCTTGTAGCGGGCGAAATCCGGTGGCACGAACACCGCATCGGGGCACAGCCGTTCGGCGCGCACTGCCGGCATCGCAGAGCGCACGCCGAATCTACGCGCCTCGTAAGACGCCGCGCACACCACCGAGCGGTTCCCCCGCCAGGCCACTACCACCGGCCTGCCGCGCAACGCCGGATCGTCCCGCTGTTCGACCGACGCATAGAACGCGTCCATGTCGATGTGGATGATCTTGCGCATGACGGGAAACGCGGCCGCGGAACGGAGGACGGCCATGATGATAGCCCGGCGCCCCATACGCACCGGTACGATCTGCGACGAACATGCCGGCTTTTCCCTGCAACACTACGGACGCGTACGGTTAAAACTGTTGATTGAAAGCCCGCGCATCATGCATGCTCGGACGTTAACCCACGTTTCCGTGCTCCGGATTACCGCTTCGATGAACCGTCTCAATGCGTTCTCGCGCGAACAGCTGCTGGCCAGCGCCCGCGGCGAGCTGTTCGGGCCCAACAAGGGCCGCCTCCCCAACGACCCGATGCTGATGTTCGACCGCATCACCGACATCCGCGATGACGGTGGTCCGCACGGCAAGGGCCTGGTACGGGCAGAACTCGATATCCGCCCGGACCTGTGGTTCTTCGGCTGCCACTTCATCGGCGACCCGGTGATGCCCGGCTGCCTGGGCCTGGATGCGATGTGGCAGCTCACCGGCTTCTTCCTGACCTGGCTGGGCGCCGAGGGCCGCGGCCGTGCGCTGGGCTGCGGCGAGGTCAAGTTCACCGGCCAGGTGCTGCCCAGCGCCAAGCTGGTGCAGTACGAGATCGACATCTCGCGCGTGATCAACCGCAAGCTGGTGATGGCCCAGGCCGACGCCCGCATGCTGGTCGACGGCCGTGAGATCTACACCGCCAAGGACCTGCGCGTGGGCCTGTTCACTTCCACCGAGAGCTTCTGATGCGTCGCGTCGTCATTACCGGCATGGGGATCAACTCCTGCCTCGGCAACGATCTGGACACCGTGTCCAGCGCCCTGCGCGAAGGCCGTTCCGGCATCGTCGCCCTGCCCGACCACGCCGAGGCCGGGCTGCGCAGCCAGATCGGCGGCCGCGTCGACATCGACCTGGACGCGCAGATCGACCGCAAGCTCAAGCGCTTCATGAGCGACGCGGCGGCCTACAGCTACATCGCCCTGCGCGATGCCATCGCCGACGCCGGCCTGGACGAGGCGCAGGTCAGCAACGTACACACCGGCCTTATCGCCGGTTCCGGCGGCGGCTCCAGCCAGTGGCAGGTGGAAGCGGCGGACCTGCTGCGCAACCGCGGCGTGCGCAAGGTCGGTCCATACATGGTGCCGCGCACGATGTGTTCGACGGTGTCCGCCAACCTGGCTACCGCCTTCAGCATCAAGGGCCTGAGCTACTCGCTGTCCGCGGCCTGCGCCACCTCGGCGCACTGCATCGGCGCGGCGGCGGACCTGATCCGCCACGGCGCGCAGGACATCGTGTTCGCTGGCGGCGGCGAGGACCTGCATTGGTCGATGAGCGTGATGTTCGACGCCATGGGCGCGCTGTCCACCGGCTTCAACGACACTCCCGCCCAGGCTTCGCGCCCGTATGACGCCAACCGCGACGGCTTCGTCATCGCCGGTGGCGCCGGCATGCTGGTGCTGGAGGACTACGACCACGCCGTTGCACGCGGTGCGCGCATCCACGCCGAGCTGATCGGTTACGGCGTGACGTCCGACGGCGCCGACATGGTGGCGCCGTCTGGCGAAGGCGCAGTGCGCTGCATGAACATGGCGCTGGCTGGTCTGGATCGGCCGGTCGACTACCTCAACACCCACGGCACCTCGACGCCGCTGGGCG
>NZ_JASCOS010000007.1:0-88278 GCF_029959705.1 Stenotrophomonas sp. PS02297
CCCCACAAACCCGCCGCCCCCGCGCCCCGCCGGCGCCCGCGGGGCCTCTTCTTGCGGGTCGAACCCGGCGTCGTTCAGTTCCAGCCGACGAGGGCGAACAGCTTCAGGATCAGGTAAGCGCAGCCGCCGGCCGCCGGGATGGTCAGGATCCATGCCCAGACGATGCGCTCGATCACGCCGATGCGCAGCGACTTCGGGTTCTTGGCGAAACCAACGCCCATGATCGCGGTGGAAATGCTGTGCGTGGTCGAGACCGGCATGCCGAAGTGCGCGGCCAGGGTCAGGATGGTGGCCGAGCTGGTCTCCGCGGCGAAACCGTGGATCGGATGCAGCTTGACCATCTTGTGGCCCAGGGTCTTGATGATCTTCCAGCCGCCCGAGGCGGTACCGGCGGCCATCACCACCGCACAGGTCAGCACGATCCACATGGCGATGCCGTCACCGGCATGCGCGTCCGGGTGCATGAACGCCAGCCATGACGGCAGGTCATTGAGCGCGCCGGTGGCCTCGGCGCCGATCAGGGTCATGGCGATGATGCCCATGGTCTTCTGCGCGTCGTTGTGGCCGTGGGCGAAACCCATGTAGGCGGCCGAGGCGATCTGCGCCTTGCCGAAGAACGCGTTGACCCAGCGCGGCCGCGCCAGCCGCCGCAGCACGCCGCCCATCCGCGCCATGCCGGCGATGATCGCCCACAGCAGGCACATCACCACGATGCCGAGCAGGAAGCCGGCGATCGGCGAGGTGATCATGGGCACGAACACCTTCCACAACAGGCCCTTGTTCTGCGCCCAGTTGCCGACGCTCTGCGACCAGATCAGCGCGTCCCAGTTGTTGTGCGCGGCAGCCAGGCCGGCGCCGCACAGGCCACCGATCAGCGCGTGCGAGGACGAGGACGGCAGGCCCTTCCACCAGGTGATCAGGTTCCAGACGATGCCGCCGAGCAGGGCGCACAGGATCACCTGCGGGGTGACCTCGACCACGTCGGTATTCAGCAGGCCGTTGGCGATGGTCAGCGCCACCGCGGTGCCGGTCAGCGCGCCGAGCAGGTTCATGCCCGCGGCCAGCATCACCGCCCAGCCGGGCGAGAGCACCTTGGTCGCCACCACGGTGGCGATGGAGTTGGCGGTATCGTGGAAGCCGTTGATGAACTCGAAGACGAGCGCTGCCAGGATCACCACCAGTACGAGGGTGAGCATCGACCGTCCCCGTCAGCTGTTCTTCAACACGATCTGGTAGACCACCACACCGGCCTCGCGGCAACGGTCGATGGCCTTCTCCAGGATCTCGAAGAACTCCTTGAGCAGGAACATCTGCAGGTTGTCCAGGCGCCCGGAATAGATCTCCCGGTACAGCTCCAGCATCAGCCGGTCGGCCTCGTTCTCCAGCGCGCGCAGCTTCTCGTTCATCGCCGTCATGCGGTCGATGTTCATGTGGCGCAGGTCCCGGACCATCTCCACCACCACGTCGGCGGCCTGCTCCAGCATCGCCGCGCGCGGGGCGAAATCGATCTGGGCCAGGTGCTGGGTGGCCAGCGAGTAGCGATCGGCGAACTTCTCGATCTGCTTGGGGATCTTGTACAGCGCCGAGCCCAGCGCCTCGATGTCCTCGCGCTCGATCGGGGTCATGAAGCTGTCCACCAGCGCCTGGCTGATCTTGTCCGAGGCGGCGCGCTCGCGCAGGCGCGCCAGCTTGAACGCATCCAGAGCCGGCTGCCGGTCGGCCTCGCGCATCATCGCGTGCAGCGCCTTGGCGCTGTCGGCGGCGGCCTGGGCGGCCTCGTCGAGGTAGGTATAGAACTGCTTGCCGGAGCCGAAAATGGTCTGCAATGAAAACATTGGGGATGCCTGTTCGCCGTCGCGGAAGGGACGGCACCGGGGCGAATTATGACGGCTGGATGACTTCTCGGGTATTCCCGCCGCCTCCGGGCCGGCAAAAGTGAACAGGCGCTTGCCGGTCCCGCATGCCGGTTTGCTAAGATGCGCCGGCGCCCCCGCGGGCGCACCCTATGGACGACGACCCTTCTCCCCCGCCGCAGCGCCCGGGCACGCCCCTGGACTCCTGCCGCCATCGCAAGCACCCGCCCTCCCTGCCATCGACCCGGGGAGCGACCCGTGTTTGAACTGATCCTCATCGTTTTCGCCCTGATCCTGCTCAACGGCTTCTTCGCCATGTCCGAGATGTCGGTCATGACCTCGCGCAAGAGCCGGCTCAAGCAGATGTCCGCTTCCAGCAAGCGCGCCGAACGCGCCCTGGCGCTGGCCGAGAAGCCCGAGAACTTCCTGTCCACCGTGCAGATCGGCATCACCGTGATCGGTGTGCTGACCGGCTTCCTCGGCGGCGAAGCGCTGGGCGAAGCCATCGCCGCGTGGATCCAGGGCCTGATGCCCGGTTTTGCCTACGCCGGCGCGCTGGGCAAGGCGCTGGCCGTCACCCTGATCACCTTCGTCACGCTGATCTTCGGCGAACTGGTGCCCAAGCGGCTGGCCCTGACCCGCTCGGAGGATATCGCCGGCCTGGTGGCGATGCCGATGGGCTGGCTGGCCACCCTCGCCTTCCCGTTCGTATGGCTGCTCTCGCGCACCACCCGGCTGGTGCTGCGCCTGCTGGGCCTGGGCAACACCGATTCGGCCTCGGTGACCGAAGAGGAGATCCGCATGCTGGTGGCCGAAAGCCATGAGGCCGGCGTGATCGACATCCACGAGCGCGACATGATGAACCGGGTCATGCGCCTGGGCGACCGCACCGCCGACAGCCTGATGACCCCGCGTAACCGCATCGCCTGGCTGGACACCAACGCCGATGTGGAGAAGAACCTGGAGACCATGCACGAGCATGCCTTCTCGCGCTATCCGGTGTACCGCGGCAACGACCAGGACATCGCCGGCATCCTCGAGGTCAAGTCGCTGGTCACGCGCCGCCTGCAGGGCAACGCGCACGCGCTGTTCGAGAACCTGCGCGAGACGCTCTATGTCTCCGAATCCACCCATGCGATGAAGCTGCTGGAGATCTTCCGCGAGGAGCACCAGTCGATGGCGCTGGTGGTGGACGAGTACGGCGAGATCCAGGGCCTGGTGACGATCAGCGACCTGATGGGCGCGGTGGTCGGCCGCCTGCAGGCGCCGGAGAACACCGACGAGGACGCGCTGGTGGTCACCCGCGAGGACGGCTCGCTGCTGGTGGACGGCTCGCTGCCGGTGGACGACCTGCGCGAGCTGATGGGCGGCGTCGAGCTGCCCGACGCCGAGGAAGGCGACTACTACACGCTGGCCGGCATGTGCATGCATTTCTTCGGCCGCATCCCGCACGCCGGCGAGTACTTCGACTGGGCCGGCTGGCGCATCGAGATCGTCGACCTGGACGGCGCACGCATCGACAAGCTGCTGCTGCGCCGGCTCCCGGAAGAAGACGCCGATGACACCACCGGCTGAGCGGCCGGGCGACGAACCAGGGCCGGACCAGGCTTCGAGCGCCTACCGCAACGAGGGCATCCGCACCCTGCTGGCGATGTTCGAACAGGGCGACCCGGACGAGCACCAGCCACTGGGGAAGATCCTGCAGGGCCTGCAGGAAAGCGCGTTCGGCGTGTTCCTGTTCGTCGCCATCCTGCCCTCGTTCATCCCGATTCCCGGCATCGGCGGCGCGGTCAGCGGCCCGCTGGTGCTGCTGATCGGCCTGCAGATGCTGTGCGGGCTGTCGCGGCCGTGGGTGCCGGGCTTCATCGCCCGGCGTGGCCCCAGGCGCGGCACCATGCACCGCTTCCTCGGCCGCATCGACCGGCCGCTGCGGCGCCTGGACCGGATGCTCAAGCCGCGCCTGCCGATGCTGGTATGGCCGCTGCCGGCGCGGGTGTTCAGCGGCCTGCTGCTGGTCCTGGTCGGCATCCTGCTGTCGCTGCCCATTCCCTTCACCAACTATCTGTTCGGCTTCCAGCTGCTGCTGTTCGCGCTGGCGCTGATCGAACGCGACGGCGCGCTGATGCTGTTCAACTGGATCGCCGCCGTCGCCGCCTGCGTGTTCTTCGGGCTTGGCTCCGGGCAGCTTGCCAGCCACGCCGTCGATCTGTTCCAGCGCTGGAGCGGCGGCCTGTAGCGTCAGGCCGGACCCGGCGAAGCCCAGCGGGGCATTCCCGGCAAAGCCCCAGCGGGGCCATTGCCCCGCTCTACACGGTCGGAGCGCGGCGCCCTGTAGCGCCGGGCAAGGCCCGGCGGGGCATTCCCGGTAAAGCCCCAGCGGGGCGTTGCCCCGCTCTACACGGTCGGAACACGGCGCCTTGTAGCGCCGGGCAACGCCCGGCGGGGCATTCCCGACAAAGCCCCAGCGGGGCGTTGCCCCGCTCTACACGGTCGGAGCGCGGCGTCTTGTAGCGCCGGGCAACGCCCGGCGGGGTATTCCTGGTGAAGCCCCAGCGCGGCATCGCCCCGCGAGGGCACTACCTCAGTGCCGAGCCTGCCAGGCCTGCATCGCCAGTTCGAACGAACGCAGCCGCGCGGCATGGTCGAAGATGTTGGCGGTGAGCATCATCTCGTCCGGCCGGTGGCGCGCGGCAAAAGCCGCCAACCCTTCGCCTACCTGGGCCGGATCGCCCAACACCGTACAGGCCAGCGCCCGCTCCACGCCCGCCTTCTCGTGCGGCTCCCAGAATGCCTCGATGTCGTCGACCGGCGGCGGGATGCGTCCGGGACGGCCGCGCCGCAGGTTGACGAAACTCTGCTGCTGGGTGGTGAACAGGCGCCGCGACTGCGCCTCCGATTCGCTGGCCACCACGTTCAGCGCCAGCATCGCCCAGGGCGCGCGCAGGCGCGCGGAGGGACGGAAATCGCGGCGGTAGATCGCCAATGCCTCGTCCATCGCGTCCGGGGCGAAATGCGAGGCGAAGGCGAACGGCAGGCCCATCGCCGCCGACAGTCGCGCGCTGAACAGGCTGGAGCCCAGCAGCCACACCGGCACCTCGAGGCCCGCGCCCGGCACCGCCTGCACGCCCTGCCCCGGCTGCACGGGTTCGAAATAGTGCAGCAGTTCGGTCACGTCCTGCGGGAACTGGTCGGCGCTGTCGAAGTAGCGGCGCAGCGCGCGGGCGGTGGCATGGTCGGTCCCGGGCGCGCGGCCCAGCCCCAGGTCGATGCGCCCGGGATACAGCGAGGCCAGCGTGCCGAACTGTTCGGCCACCTGCAGCGGCGAGTGGTTGGGCAGCATGATGCCGCCGGCGCCGACGCGGATGCTCGAGGTACCGCCGGCGACATGGCCGATCAGCACCGAGGTCGCCGCACTGGCGATGCCCGGCATGTTGTGGTGCTCGGCCAGCCAGTAGCGGCGGTAGCCCCAGCGCTCGGCATGCCGCGCGAGGTCGAGCATGTTGGCGAAGGCCTGGCCCGGCGCAGCGCCTTCGCAGACGGGGGCCAGGTCGAGAACGGAAAGTGGAATCATGCGGCGGCTTCCTGCGGGGTATCGGGAGAGACATGGGGCGTCGCGGCCAGATTCCCATGCTTCCATGACGCCCATCGCCCGGACACTGTTTTTCGGCGCGGCATCGCCGACCTCGCGGCAGCCGGGCCCCGCAGCGCGGATCAACGCCCGGCAGGGCATTCACTGCACGACCCAGCGGGGCGTCGCCCCGCTCTACATGACCGAGGCGCTGCCTCCTGTAGCGCCGGGCGGCGCCCGGCGGGGCCTGGCTGGCAATGCCCCAGCGGGGCATTGCCCCGCGCTACACGGGAACGCCGGTATCCACCAGCGGCTGCAGCTGCGGGTCCAGCGCCACGCGCTCGTCGAACACGAAGCAGCGGCCGTCGTAGCCCTCGCCGCCGGCCTCCTCGAAATAACCGAGGATGCCGCCCTCCAGCTGCAGCACGTTGTCCATGCCGTCGTTGCGCATCCACAGCGCGGCCTTCTCGCAGCGGATGCCGCCGGTGCAGAAGCTGACCACGGTGGCGTCGGCCAGCTCCGCGCGGTGCGGCTCCAGTGCCGCCGGCAGATCCGTGAAGCGGGCGATCGGCAGGGTCAGGGCGCCGGCGAAAGTGCCGTGCTCGAACTCCTGCTCGTTGCGGGTATCCAGCATCACCACGCGCCTGCCAGCGTCGTCGTGCCCTTGCCGCAGCCAGCGCTGCAGCGTGGCCGGGGCCACGGAAGGCGCGCGCGGGTAATCCAGCGGCTGGCCGTCGTCGCGGCGGAAACTGATGATCTCCGGCTTGACCTTGGCCTTGAGCCGCGCGAACGGCTGCATGTGGCTGTAGCTGTACTTGACCCGCATGTCGGAGAAACGCGCGTCGGCCTTCAGCCCGGCGTAGAAGGTGTCGATGCCGTCGCGGCCGCCGGCCAGGAACAGGTTGATGCCCTCGTCCGCCACCAGGATCGTGCCGCGCAGTTCGTACGCCTGCGCGCGCTCCAGCAGGGTGGCGGCCAGCGCGTCGGCATCGGCGACGGGAACGAAGTGATAGGCGGCGGTATTGACGATCATCGGCGTATTTTACGGCGCCATCGGCCTTCAGCCACGCAGCAGCATGAACGGCAGCAGCACCAGCGCCGCCGCGGCCAGCATGCCCAGCAGCACGGCGAGCACGTACAGCGGCCGCCGCCGGAACAGCGAGCCGAAGGTCTCGGCGGTCCCGGCGCGCAGCGCGGCCTCGCGTTCGGCGCGCACGCGCCGCGAGCGCTCGGCCTGGTAAGTGGCCATCAGCTCCTTCGCGCGCGGATGATCCTCGCGTTCGCGCAGCCAGATGCCGCCGAAGGAAATGCCCCAGGGGCTGGGTTCGGTGCGGTACCAGACGATGCCGTGGCGGTCGAGCAGTTCGCCGACCTCGCGGCTTTCGTCCTCGCCGACGTTGCGCAGATTGAGCAGCAGTTTCGCCATCGCGCCATGATACCCGCTGGCGATACGCTACCCTTGCACACCCCGCGCCCGTGGAGCCCGCGCCAGAGCGCCGTGCATCCCGGCGCCGGGCCTTCACTCGAAAACCTTCGCCAGAACCGGGCATGTCCGCGTCCCGGTTCCTGTCGTGGACCCCTTACCCGAGCGCCGCACATCCCTTGTGCGGGAACTCACCCCTGGAGCCGCCATGCGTCGCCTGCTCGTCCCCTTGCTGTTGTCCCTGTCCATTGCCGCCTGCACCCCGCCCGGCCCGCCGCCGGGAGGCAGCATCGCCGCCTTCGAGCGCATCGACAGCGTGCCGGGTACCGGCGCCGAGGCGGTCCCCGGCACCAAGGTCACCGTGCACTACACCGGCTGGATCTACGACGAGCGCACGGCCGACAAACACGGCGAGAAATTCGACAGTTCGCTCGACCGCGGCGAGCCGTTCACCTTCAACCTGGGCGAGAAGCAGGTCATCCGCGGCTGGGACGAGGGCGTGGCCGGCATGAAGGTCGGCGGCAAGCGCACGCTGATGATCCCGGCCGACTACGGCTACGGCGACCGCCGCGCCGGCCCGATCCCGCCCGGCTCCTCGCTGGTGTTCGACGTCGAACTGCTCGATGTCCAGCCGCGCTGAGCCCGGCGCCGTGGCCAAGCGCGTCGCGGTGATCGGCGGCGGCCCCGCGGGGCTGTTCGCTGCCGAGCGCCTGCGCGCGGCGGGCCTGTCGGTCGACCTGTACGAAGCCAAGGGCTCGCCGGGGCGCAAGTTCCTGATCGCCGGCAAGGGCGGCCTGAACCTCACCCACTCCGAACCGCGCCCGCAGTTCGACGGCCGCTACCGCGAACGCGCGGCGGAGGTCGCCGGCTGGCTGGACGGCTTCGACGCCGACGCCCTGCGCCGCTGGGCACAGGGCCTGGGCGTGGACACCTATGTCGGCAGTTCCGGCCGTGTGTTCCCGCTGGACCGCAAGGCCGCACCGCTGCTGCGCGGCTGGGTGCGGCGGCTGAAGGAACAGGGGGTGCGCTTCCACGTCCAGCATCGCTGGCTGGGCTGGAACGACGACGGTTCGCTGCGCATGCAGACCGGCGAAGGCGAAAGCGCGGTGACCGCCGACGCCACCGTGCTGGCGCTGGGCGGTGGCAGCTGGCCGGAACTCGGTTCCGATGGCGCCTGGTTGGAAGCACTGCGCGCGCGCGGCGTGGACGTGGCGCCGCTGCAGCCAGCCAACTGCGGCTTCGACATCGACTGGAGCGGACATTTCCGCCAGCGCCATGCCGGCAGCCCGCTCAAGCCGGTCGTCGCGCACTGGCGGGATCTGCACGGCACGCCGCAGCAGCTGCAGGGCGAATGCGTGGCCAGCGAATACGGCATCGAAGGCAGCCTGGTCTACGCCATCGCCGCCGACCTGCGCGAAACCATCAACCGCGATGGTCATGCGCTGCTGGAACTGGACCTGGTGCCCGGCCGCGACGAAGCGCGCCTGCGCGCCGACCTGTCGCGCCCGCGCAAGGGGCGCAGCTTCGGCGAACACCTGCGCCGCGCCACCGGCATCGACGCGGCCAAGGCCGCGCTGGTGTTCGAGATTCTCGGCAAGGATGCCGGCAACGACCTCGACACGGTGGCGCGCACGCTCAAGCACCTGCCGCTGCGCCTGTTGCGGCCGCGGCCGATGGCCGAGACCATCAGCACCGCCGGCGGCGTGCGCCTGGAGGCCACGGATGCGCGGTTGATGCTGCATGCCCTACCCGGCGTGTTCTGCGCCGGCGAGATGCTGGACTGGGAGGCGCCGACCGGCGGCTACCTGCTTACCGCCTGCTACGCCAGCGCATTGCGTGCGGCCGAAGGCGTGGTCGAGTGGCTTCGGTGAACACATCCGCTTAGGCGGGAAGCGTGCTCCGCACGGGGCTTTTCCGAGGAAACCCCAGCGGGGCGTTGCCCCGCTCTACAAGCCGGCGTTCTGTAGCGCCGGGCAACGCCCGGTGGGGTTTGGCCGGTAATGCCCCAGCGGGGCGTTGCCCCGCTCTACAAGGCCGCGGCGTTCTGTAGCGCCGGGCAACGCCTGGCGAGGCTCGCCCAGTAATGCCCCAGCGGGGCGTTGCCCCGCTCTACATGACGACGGGCGGACCGGGCTTCAGTGCAGCTTGGTTCCGCGCAGCGCCTCGATGCGCGGCGGCGGTGCGAACGAATCACTGCGCGCGTCGGCCCAGTATTCGCGGAACACCGCATGGCCCGGCACCCGGTCGAGCAGCTCGCCCGGCGACAGGTAGCGGTACAGCGTCGCCATCGAACGGATCTCGATCGGCGACACCCTGCGCAGGATGTGCTCGGGACCGAGTTCGGCAGGATCGTTCAGCCCGGCCGCGCCCAGCAGGTCGCGCAGCGCGCGCAGGGTGTTCTCGTGGAAATTGCGCACCCGCTCGGCCTTGTCGGTCGGGTCGAGGTGGCGCCAGCGGCTCGGGTCCTGGGTGGCGATGCCGGTCGGGCACTTGTCGTTGTGGCAGCTCAGCGACTGGATGCAGCCCAGCGCGAACATGAAGCCGCGCCCGGCGTTGCACCAGTCCGCGCCCAGCGCGAGGGTGCGCGCGATGTCGAAGGCGCTGGTCACTTTGCCGGCCGCGCCGATGCGGATGCGCTCGCGCAGGTCCAGGCCCACCAGCGTGTTGTGCACCAGGATCAGCGCCTCGTTCATCGGCACGCCGACGTGGTCGATGAACTCGGCCGGCGATGCGCCGGTGCCGCCTTCGGCACCATCGACCACGATGAAGTCCGGCAGCAGCCCGGTCTCGTGCATGGCCTTGGCGATGCCGAACCATTCCCACGGATGGCCGATGGCCAGCTTGAAGCCGGTCGGCTTGCCGCCGGACAGCTCGCGCAGGCGGGCGACGAACTGCAGCAGTTCCACCGGGGTGGAGAACGCCGAGTGCCGCGACGGCGACACGCAGTCCACGCCCATCGGCACGCCGCGGGTAACGGAAATCTCCGCGCTGACCTTGGCCGCGGGCAGCACGCCGCCGTGGCCGGGCTTGGCGCCCTGCGACAGCTTGATCTCGATCATCTTGACCTGGTCGTGGTTGGCGTTCTCGACGAAACGCTCCTCGCTGAAACGGCCCTGCTCGTCGCGGCAACCGAAGTACCCCGAGCCGATCTCCCACACCAGGTCGCCACCGTTCTCGCGGTGATACGGCGAGATCGAGCCCTCGCCGGTGTCATGGTAGAAGCCGCCCATCTTCGCGCCCTTGTTCAGGGCGCGGATGGCGTTGGCCGACAGCGAGCCGAAGCTCATCGCCGAGATGTTGAACACGCTGGCCGAATACGGCCGCGCGCAGTCCGCGCCGATCACCACGCGGAAATCGTGGTGCGGGATACTGGTCGGCGCCATCGAATGGTTGATCCACTCGTAATCCACCGCATAGGTGCTGCGCAGCGTACCGAACGGCACCACGTCCATCACGTTGCGCGCGCGCTGGTAGACCAGCTGCCGCTGCTGGCGCGAGAACGGCACGTCCTCCAGGTCGCTCTGCACGAAGTACTGGCGGATTTCCGGGCCGATGGACTCGAAGCCGTAGCGGAAGTGCGCCAGCACCGGGTAATTGCGCCGCAGCACGCTGCGCCGCTGCAGCACGTCCCAGGTGCCGAGCAGTGCCATGGCGCCGAACAGGCCGACGCCCCAGTACCAAGCGGGCCAACGGTCCGCCAGCGCCAGCGACACCGGCAACAGGACCAGCGCCAGTACATAGACCAGATAACGATGCATTGCCGTCCTCGCGACCGGGAATGGCGGATTCTACAACCGGTCGTCCACCACGTGCCGCGGCCACGCCGACTTGACGTCGTAGACCACCATGTCCGCCACGCCCAGCGCGCGTATCCGCGCGGCATCGAGTTCGCGGAACTGGCGGTGCGCCACCGCCAGCACCACCGCGTCGTAATGCGCCGGGGCCGGGGCATCGACCAGTTTCAGGCCCGATTCGCGCTCGGCCTCGACCGGATCGGCCCAGGGATCGAAGGCATCGACCGCCGCGCCTTGTCCGGCCAGCAGCCGCGCCAGGTCCAGCGCACGGCTGTTGCGCAGGTCCGGGCAGTCTTCCTTGAAGGTCACGCCCAGCACCAGCACCCGGGCACCGCGCAGCGGCTTGCCCTTGCCGGCCAGCAACGCGTCCACGCGCCCGACCACGTGCGCGACCACGCGGTTGTTGACCTGCCGCGCAGTGTGGATCAGGTCAGGGTGGTAGCCCACGCTCTCGGATTTGTGCAGCAGGTAATACGGGTCCACGCCGATGCAGTGGCCGCCGACCATGCCCGGCCGGAACGGCAGGAAATTCCACTTGGTGCCGGCCGCTTCGAGCACGTCCAGCGTGTCGATGCCGAGCCGGTCGAAGATCAGCGCCAGCTCGTTGACCAGGGCGATGTTCACGTCGCGCTGGATGTTCTCCACCACCTTGGCCGCTTCGGCCACGCGCAGCGACGGCGCGCGCCAGGTGCCGGCGGCGATGATGCGCCGGTACAGCGCGTCCACCACCTCGGCCGCTTCCGGCGTGGAGCCGGAGGTGATCTTGCGGATGTCCGGCAGGCGCCGCTGGCGGTCGCCGGGGTTGATCCGCTCCGGGCTGTAGCCGCACCAGAAATCCTGGTTGAAGCGCAGGCCCGAACCCTGCTCCAGCAGCGGCACGCAGACTTCCTCGGTGGTGCCGGGATAGACCGTGGATTCGTAGATCACCAGGTCGCCGCGCTTGAGCACGCCGGCGATCAGCTGGCTGGCGCCGCACAGCGGCTCCAGGTCCGGCTGCTCCCAGGCGTCGATGGGCGTCGGCACGGTAACGATGAACACATTGCACTGCGCCAGCTCCGCCGCATCGGCGCAGTAGCGCAGGCAGGTGGCGGCGGCCAGTTCGGCGGCATCCAGTTCCAGCGTTCGGTCATGGCCATCGCGCAGCTCGGCCACGCGCGCGGCGTCGATGTCGTAGCCGAGCGTGTCCAGCGTCCTGCCGAACTCGACCGCAAGCGGCAGACCGACGTAGCCCAGGCCGATGATGGCGATGCGCGGCGCGCTGGCTGCGGAAATATCGGCGCTCATCCCATCCCTCGAGGTTGCATGCTGGTGCCCGGAGCCGGAATCGAACCGGCATGGGGTTGCCCCCGGCGGATTTTAAGTCCGATGCGTCTACCAGTTTCGCCATCCGGGCATCGCGATAGCGTGCCTGATCGGCGCGCGCTTGTGAATCCGACCCGGCCACATCTCCTGCAGGAGCAACTGCAGCCGCGACCGGCCTTGCCGGGCTAACCGCGCAGGAAACCGGGGCTTTGGCGGTAGCATCCGCACGAAAGCCCCGTCACGACTGGAGTCGCTCCCACGCACGGCAGCAAGGCCGGTCAGATCGCCCGCGAATAGCGCGCCGGCTGCTGCGGGGCCTGCAGGTAGCGGTCGAAGCACATGGCGACCAGGCGCAGCAGCGGCCGCCCCTGCCGGGTAGCGGCGACGACGCCATCGCGGTAGCGGGCCAGCCCGTCGGCGGCCAGATGCCGCAGCGCCACCAGTTCGGCAGCAAAGTACTGCTCGAAATCGACGCCATGGCGCGCGGCCAGGGCATGTCCGTCCACGCGGCCATGGCACATCAGCTGCTGGATCAGCTCGGCGCGCAGCAGGTCGTCGGCGTCCAGTTCCAGCCCACGCCATACCGGCAGGCCACCTGCGTCGATCCGCGCCTCCCAGTCCTTCAGGTCGCGCGGGTTCTGGCTGTAGCTGTTGTCGATCCTGCTGATCGCGCTCACGCCCAGGCCCAGCAGGTCGGTGTCGGCATGGGTGGTGTAGCCCATGAAGTTGCGGTGCAGGCTTCCGGCGCGCTGCGCGCGCGACAGGTCTTCTTCCGGCAGCGCGAAGTGATCCATGCCGATGTACTGGTAGCCGGCCGCCGACAGGCGTTCCACGGCCAGGCCCAGCAGCGCGAGCTTGCGCTCGGCGTCGGGCAGGTCGGCATCGACGATCTGCCGCTGCGCCTTGAACAGGTGCGGCATATGCGCATAGCCGTAGATCGCCAGCCGGTCCGGGCGCACCGCCAGCACGGTTTCCAGCGTGCGCGCGAAGCCTTCCCGGGTCTGCTTCGGCAGGCCGTAGATCAGGTCGACGTTGACCGAGCGCAGGCCATTGCCGCGGCAGGCCTCGATGATCGCCAGGGTTTCGTCCACGCCCTGCACGCGGTTGATCGCCTGCTGCACCGCCGGGTCGAAATCCTGCACGCCGAGGCTGGCGCGGTTGAAGCCCAGCTGCGCGAGTACCGCGATGTCGTCAGGAGAGACAAAGCGCGGGTCCAGTTCGATGGAAAAATCGCGCCCCGCGTCCTCGCTGAAACGGAAGCGCCGGCGCAGTCCTTCGACCAGCCGCGACAGCTGCTCCGGATCGAGGAAGTTCGGCGTACCGCCGCCGAAATGCAGCTGGATGACCTCCCGTTCCGACGTGAACAGGGGCGCCACGCGGTCCGCCTCGGCCAGCACGCGATCGACATACGGCGCGCCCTTGCTGCGGTCGCGGCTGATGACGCGGTTGCAGCCGCAGTAGAAACAGGGGCTGGTGCAGTACGGCACGTGCACGTACAGCGAGAGCGGGCGCGTCGAGGCATTGCTGCGCGCGATGGCCTCGCGGAACTGCCCTGCGCCGTAGCCATCGTGGAAATGCGGCGCGGTGGGATAGGAGGTATAGCGCGGCCCGGGCCGGTCATGGCGGCGCAGGATGTCCGGATCGAAGGTCCAGCCCAGCGGGTCGGGCAATGCGGTGGTCGTGTCCATGCGCAAAGCCTGCCGCATGCCGCATGCGGCCGCCTTGAGCCAGATCAATGGAGCAAGAGGGAGTTGGCAGTAGCGGGGAACGAGGGAGGACAGCGGCAAAAGCCGCTGCCTGCATGCCGGCTACTGCCCCAGTACCTGCAGCGTAGGCCAGCGCGACATCTGGAAGCGCCGCCAGAAGTTGCCTGCGATGCGTTCGGCGGCATCGTCGGCCAGCCGCTGCATCGGCACGTTGCCCAGTTCGGCGGTGGTCTGCCGGAACAGCAGCAACCAGCGCGCGAACAGTTCCTCGCGCAGTTCGTCGATCACCATGTGCTTCTGCATCGGCGCGCCCTGGAAGCGGCGCGTGCCGCGCAGCAGCGCCGACCAGAAATCGACCAGGTGGCGCATATGCGCTTCCCAGTCGTGGACATGGGCCTCGAATACCGGCCCTAGCAGGTCGTCCTCGCGCACGCGCCCGTAGAAGCGCCGCACCAGGCGATTGATCTCCTCCTCGCTGCACAGGTCCGCCGCCGGCTGCGGCAGGCGTTCGTCGTTCATCGCTGCAAAACTCCTCGCCCTGCCCCGCATTCTGCTGAACCGCTTCCGGGCATGGCTTGATCCAGATCAAGGCCGCCCGCTTCCGGGCTGCCTAGGCTGACAGCAAGTTCGCCCTTGCCTTCAGCGCCGCCTCGGCGAGGCGGCAAGCACCGATTGTACGCCTGCCAGCTCCGCGTCCGCCGCCACCATGATCGACCTCGACACTTCGCCCCGTACGCGACGCCCCCCTCTACAGCAGCTGGGGGCGGTGCTGTGGCCGAGCTTCTTCGTCGCGGTGGTCGCGTCGGTGCTGTTCTTCGCCTTCTTCGATCCGCTGGACCTGCAGCGCATCGGCTTCCCGCGCCATGGCATCAGCCGCGGCCTCGGCTATACCGCCGGCTTCTTCCTTGCCTGGCTGGGCACGCTCTCCGCCTGCAGCGTGACCGCCCTGCTGCTGCGCTCTCCGGGCGACGGCGACGAGCCGCCGCTGGAATGAGCAACATCCATCGCCCCGTTTACTCCCCGGCCGCGCATCCCGCCGCACCTGCGCGACAGGCGCCAATGAACCGGCGCCACCTCCTGCAATGGCTGGTGCTGGCGGCGATGCTGGGGTTGTTCTACGGCCTGCCATGGCTGCGCTGGCGCGGCGCGGCGCTGCTGCTGTTCGACATCCAAGCGCGCCATATCCGTTTCTTCGGCCTGGACCTGCGCATGGACGCCGTCCTGCCGATGTTGTGGCTGGCATTGGCCGCGCTGGCTGCACTCTGCCTGGTCACCAGCCTGTACGGCCGGCTGTGGTGCGCATACGCCTGCCCACAGACCGTGCTGACGCGGCTGCACCGCGCATTGCAGCGCATCACCACGCTCAATGGCCTGGCCGGCGCAAGGATCGAGCCGGTGCTGCGGCATGCGCTGTGGGCGGCGATCGCGCTGTGGACCGGCATCACCTTCGTCGGCTACTTCTCGCCGATCGAAGGGCTCGTCACCGGCTTGCCTGCATTGGCGCTGGGCCGCTGGGAAGCGTTCTGGATCGCCTTCTACGCATTGGCCACCTGGGCCAACGTGTTGTTCCTGCACGAACGGGTGTGTACCTACCTGTGCCCGTACAGCCGCGTGCAGCCCTGGCTCACCGATGCCTTCACGCCATCGATCCACTACGACGCGCGGCGCGGCGAACCACGCGGCGCACGCCCGGCTGGTGGCGGCAGCGTGATGCAGCGCGCACGCGGCCTGCTGGACCCGGTGACCGCGCGCGACTACGTATTCCGCGCCGCGCACCCCGCCAGCGCCGGCCCGCGCCCGACCTTCAGCGACGCCCATCTCGGCGACTGCACCGATTGCGATGCCTGCCTCCTCGCCTGCCCGATCGGCCTGGACATCCGCAACGGCAGCACCGGCTCCTGCATCGAGTGCAGCGCCTGCGTGGATGCCTGCGACGACGCCATGGCCCGCAGCGGATTCCCCGCGGGGCTGATCCTGCGCACCAGCAGCGCCCGCATCGAGCAGCGTGCGCCAGTCACCTTGCGCACCCGGCCATTGCTGTTCGGCACATTGACGCTGCTGTTCCTCGCACTGGCCATGGCCGGCCTGCTGGCAGCCGGATGAAGCGCCGCCCGCGTCAGGGAGCTTCGACCTCGTAGCCCCGTGCCTGCAGCCGAGCCAGGTAGCCGTCTGCGGCCAGCAGGCCATCGACCGGCAACAGCGCGAACGTCTCGCGGTTGCGGCGCAGTGCCTCCTCGGCGATCACCATCCAGTGTCCGCGCCCCCGCTCCCGCAGATCGCCATAGCCACGATTGCGGGCAAAGCCGGATTCGGCGAGGGCACGCAGGCAAGCACCATCGGCGTCTTCCAGTGGCAGGTCGCGCAATGCCGCGATGTCGCCGACCGCCCAGGCATTGGCGCGCTCCACCAGCCGGGGCATGTCGTGTTCCACCGAAGCGAGTTTGTGCTCGAAACAGGCCACATCGTCGAATCCACCCGTGCGGAACTCGCGGATCGCCGCCTTCGGATCGTCGATCTCGAACTTCAGCGTCGTCGAAGTCGGCTTGATGCCCGCCGCCTTGGCCGCCTTCTGCACGACCGGCCAGACGACCGGCTTCTGCCCGAGGCCGGCCGACTTGATTGCCGCCGCGTACAACTCGTTCGCGGCGATCATCGGCCGCTTGCGCTCGACCCCGCCGTCGCGGCCAAGGTACCGGCGCTTCTGCACCTGCCAGCGGGTATATAGCGCCGGCGACAATACATCCTCCAGCTTCGCGCCATCCTCGTTGCGCATCGCCTTCCACGCGGCTGGCGCCAGCGCGAGCATGCCGAAGAATCCAACGTCGGCGTCGAAGGACAACGAAGGAGGCAGCAACACCTGCTGCGAGCGCGCGACGATCGCCTCCACCTCGGCCGACTGCCACTGGATCCGACCGGGCAGCGGCGACGCCGTCCCCAGGATCCACAGCACATGGCCGTCCTTGCTTACCTTCCACAACCCCGGCCCGGGCTGCACGCCATGTACCACCAGGGTTTCCAGATCGCGGATCGGCACCGCACCTGCCGCATCCTCCGTCCCGGCGGGCGGTGCAGTGGCGTACGAGGGCGACAGAAGCACGAGCCACAGAACCGCCGGCAAACTCCATTTCGCAACCCGCATGACCGTCCCTGCCTCGTGGGAAAGGCGCGACCTTAACCGGTTCCCGGCGCGCCAGCGTTAGCGGATCGTTCGCCGCGACCGGAAACAGAAAGGGCCTGCGCCTCAAGCGCAAGCCCTTGTCGTACAGCAGTAATTGGTCGGGACGGCCGGATTCGAACCGACGACCCTCTGCCTCCCAGGCAGCGCCGAAGATAGCGGCAAACTGTTGATGGAAAAGGCACTTCGGCGGTTTCAACCACCACCCAATAGTGCCGAATCGTGCCTTTTCTTATCAATGAGTTACGACCAGATAGGGTGCACTGGCTGGGCGCCAGCTACCCGCGCTTCCATGCGCGGCGATCGATGTTGGCGTCGGGCCGATCAAGTAAGCCAGCGCCCGGGCATCTCAATCTGAGCCTGCCCGGGCAGGTACCGGTAACCGTCTGCTGGCGCCAGCCTCGGGGTAACAGCCTAGGCTGCGATAGCCGGCGCCGACTGCTGGCAGATTGAGTGTGTCAGTGCCGCGTGGTCGGCACTGTCGGGGATCAACGCAGGCACGCGTAGGGGAATTCCTACGGCCAGCCGGCCTCCACGTCATAGGCGGCAACGGCTGCCAGCGATGGGAGCGCATCGATCGCCTCGTGATGTGCGCGTTCGGCAGTGAAGCAGGCTTGCACGTGGGTGGTGATCGCTGCAGCGATGGCCTGTAGCTCGGCGAGGGTCAGCGTCACCCAGCCGCTGTCGGCCTTGAAATCGAGCGTGGCCGGGGCGCCGACCAAGGCCGTCGCGATGCGGTTCTGGTCTTCGATGCCGGTCAGCACGCGCACACCGCCGACGGTAATGCCACCAGTCTCGCGCTCCCAGCGCAGCGCAGTGGCGCGTTCGCGTAGTTGCTGCTTCGCCTCTTCCAGCGTCTGCGCCGGAGGCGGTGCAGGCGGCGGGACAAGCGCGCCCTCGACCAGCAACCAGCCCGGGCCAGCGGTGCCGGCTTCCATCGCCGTGTCGTAGCCCGGTAGCGTCGCGGCGAACGCAAGGTCGGCCTCAATGACGTTTGCGACCACGCCGGAACGGATCAGCGCAACCCGGCTCATGGCACCGTGTCCCAATACACAACAGACACTTCGCCGCGAAACCCGCTACCGCCAGTTGTTACGGTTGGCGCTGAACCTCCTGCTCCTCCTCCTCCGCATCCAACACCTGTCGCAGAGGTACCGTTGTTATTAACTGAGCCGCCAGTGCCGGCCCCAGCTGCTGGCACACTGCCGGTAGCAGTATTGGAAGAGCCCCCACTTCCGCCATGGCAAACTCCGTGCATACCAATGGGCGGCAAGGCGGACGCGCCTTGGAAGCCGCCGCCGGCCGACTTGGCAACATAACGGACACTTGCTGGTGGAAATCCGTCCCCAGAAAAACCGTTGGTTCTTCCACCCGGGGCGCTTATACCGAACGCTATAGTATCGCCCCCCGCCGTGTTAGAAGCTCCACCCGCGCCCACGATAATTGAATAAGTGTCACCGGGTACTATCTCAACGATCCCTTCCTTGTATGCACCACCACCACCGCCGGTCCCACCGGTCACATCACCGGTCCCACCGGTGGCACCACCGCCACCACCGCCTATGAGCACGTAGTTTACGCTCGGCAGTGCAGTGGCAGGAAACGTCCAGCTCTGGCTGGTAGTAAAGGTGACTTGCTTCCGGTAGAGCATCCCGCCGCCCCCAGGCAGCGTGTCGCCGGCAGGGAGCTGCACTGTCTCCCCGCCAACACGAACGAGCGGACGCCGCTCGGTCACTCAGAGCACCACGTAGTCGAAATCGTCGGTGACCAGTTCCGTGGCGCTCTTGGCCATGCCGAGCTTCTGGTCGATCTTGCCGGTGTTGCCGGCGTCAGCAGCATCCAGCGGCACAGCGAGCACACCGCCAGCGGTGCCGAGGTAGTAGTTGGCACCGACGGTCAGGCCCGTGAGCGCATCGTTGACCGAATCGAGCGGATAGCCGGTCCCTTCCGCATCCGCGGCGACGGACTCACGCACGAAACCGTGCGCCGGACGAGCATTTGAGTTGTCCGCCAGTCGGGCTTTCAGCACGCCGCCGTCAGCGAATCGGTTGTAGAACTTGCCGGCGCCAATGGCCTCGCTGGCTGTGATCGGCTCGCTCGGGTCAGCGCCCGGGTCGTACATCGACGGATCCAGCTTGCCGTCGCTGCCCAGGGCCGGGATCTTGCCAGCATCACCAGAACCGGTCGACGCGGTGATCGGCGTGTACTGCTTGGTCTCGCCGGCATTCCGATAAAGGACCTTGTCCACCATTTGCTTGCTCCTATGCCAGCTTCACTGGCTCATCAAAAGTGAGGTTGAGGCGGGTCGGCGAAGGCGCGTAGCCCACGACGATCTCCCAGCCCGATACAGGCTGTGCTTGGGTCAGCGTCCCAGCCGGGCCCGCGAAGACGAACCCCGGCGCCCAGGACCAGCCCGTGTCGTCGACGGTCCCGCCGGTCTTGATCTTGATGTCCGCTCCGAGATCGCCAGCCGTCAGCGAAACACCCAGCATCCCGGCCACGGAGTCGTCGTCGCTCGGATCCAGGTGGCGGACGCCGTCGGCACCTTCCGAGAGCAGCCGCAGGGCCGACACGGTCGCCGCAGCTGGCCGGGCCAGGGGAGCGAGCGAGACGACCGGATCACCGGCAACGCCGTCGCCGTTCTCGATGTGGATGCCCTCGCCGGCCGCGATCGACCGCTGGCGCCACTCGCCATCGGACCCACGCGTGGTGAAGCCGACGCCGGCCAGCGCGGCCAGCTTCTGCAGGTTCGCGGGAACCTCGCGGATAAGCCGCCAGACCGTTGTAGCGAGGCCGCCAGTGGAGCCGCCCGTGGACGCGCTGCCGGCGGCATTCCTGACCTGCGACTCCTGCACCAGCGAGCCGTCCGGCCAGCGCAGGTCGCGCCCTACCGTAGCGCCCTTTGTCGCATCGCCACCAACCCGGACGACGCGTCCGAGCTGGTCTTTCAGTTTGATCTTCGTCCCGGCCATCACTGCGCCACGTAGGCCCGGATTACGGCTTGGCAGGCCGCGAGCTGGTCGTCTGCGTCTCGGCCGGCTCGAACAACAGCTCCCGCAAATTCCGCTCGGCGCTGGGCGGCCGCATCACGTTCGCGGGCGGCGGCACTGGCGTCGGACAGACGCTGGGTTTCGCAGCTCGCCCAGCCGTCGCGCAGCCGGAGATTGCCAGCACGCAGGTCAGCAACAACAGCATCAGCGACGGCCGGGGCCGCAGCACGGGCTTGCTCATGGGTCTCTCCGATCGTGGCCAGGGTGTCGGCCTGCTGGTGCTCGGCGCTGCGAGCGGTTTCGACGGCCTTGGTCTCGGCCTGGGCCTGCTTGGTGGCCTGCCGGCTCTGGGCCAGGTCGGCGGAGCGGTCGCGCCACTCACGGCCCAGCAGGCAGCCCGCCAGAAACAGCAGTAGGCCGGCGAGGATGTGCGCACGGGTGATCACTGCGGCACCTCGATGTTGTGCTTCTTCAGTTCGAACTCCAGACGCATGATCCGCATGGTCAGTTCGTAGACCTTGGCCTCAGCGTCCCGGCGGGCCTTACGCTCCTCGTCCAGGCCGTTCTCCAGCGTCACAAGCCGCGCCTCCTGGGACGCGATGCGCTCGCCAAGCTGGCCGACCAAGGCATCGCTGGCCTTTCCCTCAGGCGACAGAAAACGGTCCCATGCCACCTTGCCCAGCAAGAGCAGCAGGCCAAGCCCGCTTCCAACGCCCCAGACGGTCGCGTCCTCCATCACGCCAGCGCCTCGCGGACGCCGGCAGCGATCACCGGCTCAGGCCAGAACAGACCGCCGTTCTCGTGCCGCGCAATGGCTGTCACCAGCCGCTGCAGGGTCACCTGCCGGTCCAAACTGATGATCTCGGTTGCGCCGGCGCCAACCTCGCTGGCCACCTGCCGGACATAGGCGCCCGTGTCGTTCTCGACGGGCGGCGCCCAGCGATTGATGATCTCCTTGACCGAGCGCAGCCCGTGCTTGCGCTGGTAGGTCAGCAGGGTCTTGGCAATCGCCCGGAACCCCGCCTGCGGCGTCAGGAATACGCAGAAGCGCGGCTCACGCTTGATCGCCTCGGGGCTACGGTCCTCGCCCTGCCAGGCAACCGCCGTGCGGTCGATGTTCCCGGGGTTGTTGTTCCGCACACCCCGGGGAGTCTTCTTGTTCGCTTGCTGGCCCATGCCCTGCCCCGTTCCGTTTCGGACATGCTGGGGCAGTAGAGAGGGGGTTCAACGGGCGCACTCACCCGCCAGCTGGAGGCCCAAGAAGTCCAAGAGGCTTGCTGGTAGGATTCGGCCTATCAGGGATAGGGGGATGGGGAAATGAGCATTCGAAAGACCGTTGTGGCCGTAGCTGCGGCTTCCGCATTGACTGGCTGCATGAACCTGGCTACCAAGCCAGCGGAAATCACTGGATCGTACACGTCAGACGTGAAGTACCAGAGCTATACCTGTGAGCAGCTTGGCGTTGAGGTGAATTCGCTGGCTCGCCGCGAGGATCAACTCGCCATTGCGCAGGAGCAGCGGCGGAAGAGCGGAAAGGTGCAGGCATTCTGGCTCGGCTACGGAACTGGCGACGGAATCGAGGCATCTGAACTCGCGAACGTCCGCGGGGAGAAGGAGGCGGTTCGTCGCTCCATGGACAAGAAGGGCTGCGGCGGACCCCAGCAGAGCGCGGCAGCGGCAGCGGCGGCGCCTTCCACGCCAGCTGAGCCCGCTGCGCCAACGACGGGTACGAGCTCCAATTGGCGTAACTGGGGCGCATCCGGAGCACCCCAAGGCCAGCAGAAGACGCTCTATCGCTGCCCTGGGCCCAACGGGACGGAGGTCGTGTCCGAAACCCCGGCCGCCGGGTGCATCGTCATCAAGTGAAGGATCCGCTACCACCCACGTCCAGACGGGTGGTAGCTTTTGGCCATGAGCCAGCCCGCCGACATCCAGGACGCCGAGATCATCCCCACTACCGTGGGCCAGTACGTCCGGGCCAAGTTCGGCTACTGGGCGAAGCGGTGGGTCGGCATTGTCAGCGTCGGCGTTCCGGCGATGGCGGCCGTGCGGATGCGCACCTACGGAAATGCTGCGGATTGGATTCTCCCCGCAGTGGGGGCGTGGGCGCTTTGCTGCGCGGCCGCTCTGCTGGTCATCCTGCTGACTCTGGCGATAGGCGGGTGGTGGCACACCCGCCGCTACCGTCACTGACCGGCGTTCCGAGCGCGGAGCGCCTGTAGCTCTTTCTCGGTCGGCGCCGCTCCTGGCGTTCCGCCGGCAACATCGATCTCCAAGGGCTCCTTCTCCCCAGTGGTGACCGCAGCCACGCTCGCCAGGTACGCAGCGAGATCGTTGGCACGCTTCGTCCCTGGGGGAAGCTTCGACAGCTCAATCAGCGCCTTGCGTCCGTCCGCGTTGAGCATCATCCGCGCCACGCCGTTCAGGCCGATGACCGGCGATGCCGCCCCAGCGATCCCGCGGATGCTCATGTTCTTGATCGAGTCCACGAAGCTCTGCGCAGCCTGCGACACCTCGGCGTAGGGGCCGGTGCCGCTGAAATTCGCGCCGAACTTGTCCCCCAGCCGGCGCGCTGCCTGCATGGCGTCCAGGACCTCAGGCATCTCCTTCGGGTTGAAGATGGCCCGCAGCCTCTCGATCTTCTCCGGCTTGTCCCCACCGATCGCGCGAATGAAGCCGCTAGCGTTGAACGGAAGCGAGTTTGCGCCGCCTGAGGTGGGCACCGTCTCGGCCGCCGCCAGCGCGTCGTCCAGGAGCATGCGCTTGTACTGCTGCCACGTATCCGGGGCGTTCTTCTCCATGAAGTCGCGGACCAGGTTCAACTCGGTCGGCTTCATCGAGCCCATGCGGGCGATCACCGTCTCAGGTGGCAGCGTGTTGACGGTCATGAAGTCGTCCACGTTGAACTCGTCGCCCAGCAGCCGCTTCAGCGGACTGTTCTTCACCGCCTCCAGAAGCTGCGAGTGGCGCCGGTAATCGTCGTTGGCCTGCTTCAGCAGCTCGCTGGGGCGCATAGCCTGGACGCCATCCTGGACGGGCATGTTCTGCCCGAATCCGGCCAGCTCATCGATCCGCCCGGCGGCCGCGTCGAGATCGTCAGAGATCGCCCCGTACATCTTGGCCGCGAGCCTCCGGTTGAGGTCCGGGCTGACGTTCTCGAACAGGTTGGACTTCCCGCGGGCGGCAGCGCCGTAGAACCCCCGGGCTCGGCGTGCGGCATCGAGCGAGACGCCCTCGCCCTTCTGGACGATCTCGTCCAGCAGGCTCTGTGCCTGAGCGCGGATCTTGCCGGCGTCGCTGCCGATCACGTCGCCGTACTCGCCGATGATGTCGTTCAGTGCCTTCTTGGTGGCCGAGTAGTCCACCACCGGCTTGTCGCCAACAAGGCTCCGGATGGCGCCGAACTGGCGGGACGCCATCTGCTCTCGGCTGGTAGCGATCTTCTCCACGGCCTCGCGGACGGTCTTCTGGACGCCCTCGCCAATGCTCTGCGGTGACAGGTTGTCGCGGCTGATCCGATCCATGACGTTGCGTACGTACTGGACCGCCTGGGTGGCGATCCGCTCGTCCGCCTTGAACGCGGTGTCGGCCGAGAACACGGACTGGCGGGCCATGTTCTCCATTGCCGTCTGTGCCTTCCCGCCAGAGACCATGCCTGGCGTGAAGTCGATGCCGGTCCGTGCTGCCAGTGCCTCGCTTTCCTGCGCGTAGGGCTGCCGATTGGCCCGCTCGCCGAAGTAGTTCATGGTCCTGGCGAGGAAGTTGGAGGGGAGAACCTCTTCGGCCACGCGCATCGCTCCGCGGCCCAGTGCGGACAGGCCGCCGCCGAATGCCGCGCCAAGAGCGCTGTTCTTGACCCGTTCCTCATCGCTCACTACGGGCTGCAGGCCGCTCTGGAAGGCGCCTGCCAATGCGTTCTGGCCGATCGCTCGCGCCGCGCCAACACCGCGCGCGGCCACTCCCACCCCGCCTACCGGAGCTGATCCGGCGAAAGCCCCCACCAGCTCACCAAACCTTCCTGCGCCGGTGCTCGCCAGATCCTCATCTATCCTCCTGCGCTCGGCCACATGCTCACGCATGGCCTGCTGGGGACGCAGCAGAATCTCTTCTGCCTGGGCCGCCGCCTCGGGGTTGATGTTGGCGAAGATGTCGGCCAGCGCGGGAATGGGCCGGCTGCCTTGGTCGATCAGCGCCTGGACAACGCCCTCGCCCGTGTCGACCAGGCCTTTACCGATGCCGGCCCTGAAGCGATCGAGCGCGCTCATGTCATTGGTGGCGCGGTACTCGGGATCGGCCTGCGGGACCGCGGCTGGCGCCTCGACGGCGTACTTCGCCCACGGCCCCTGCCCCTCACCTCTGGCGTACATATGCTCCTGCTCGCGGTGCAGGCGATCCGCGTAGGCGTTTGCCTCATCCACCGAATTGAAGGAGCCAAGGTTCTGGCCGGTGCGCAGGTACTGATTGATCGCCTCGTCGTCGGACATGATCCGGCCGTCGTCGCTGACCGTCGGCAGCAGCACCTCCTTCCCGTCGAAGTTGGCCGACATGGAACGAACAGTGGAGATCGAGCCGTCAGGGTTACGAACACGCGGGCGGTTGGTCAGGTCGATATTTCCCGCGCCGAACTGGCCGAGGCTATCTTGCTGCTGATACTTCTCCCACGGGCCGGCCATCAGAGCTTCTCCCAGCTATTCGGATCGGACGGATTGCCGCCACGGAAGCGGTAGCCGCCTTCGATCGTGCCGACCGCAGGAGCCCTGCCAGTCGGGCCGCCCGAGAACACGTCACCAAGGGGAGCCTGCCCGTAGTTGCCGCGGATCATGCCGGCCTTGCGCTGCTGCAGGTCTACCGCGCGGCGATTGAGGTCGGCCAGGCGCTGGAGCGCGCGAGCGGCGGTGGCAGCGTCGTTTGCAGCCATCAGTTCATTGCCAGCACGAACAGCATCGCCCTCGGTCTGCACGCCCTTGTTCAGCCGCAACGACTCGTTGACGATCTTGGTCTTGTCAGCATCCCACTCCGTGAGGGCCACGTCGTTCGGCGTGGAGAAGCCAAGCGACGTCCTGACCTTGCCCAGCATCGCGCCGGCCGGAGAAATGCTCAGGCTCCCGTCCTGGATGCGCCCGGTGTGCTTCTGGATGATGTCGTTCATCACCTCGGCAGAGCCCAGCGCGTCCTCGACGTTCAGCAGCTCTTTCAGGGCGCCCACCGGCAGCGGCTTCGAGCCTGCCGCAGACGCCCCGCCCGGGTTCCACTGCCCGGACCGCTTCAGGCCGAACTCGGCAGCGTCGATGCCCGTCGCCTGGCGGGTCCGCGCGGCGCTGGCGTAGCTGCTCGCCGCCGAGGCATCGGAAGCACGAGCCCGGGCGGCATCGGCCGCCATCCCTGCCCGACCCTGCTCGGTGGTGGTGACGCCGTTGGCGCCGGCCAGGAACCGGTTGGCAAGGAGGTTCTGACCCTCCACCGTGGCCAGTTGCTGCGGACCGTTGGCGACGCCCATCAGCGCCGCATTGGCCCCATCCCAGTCGCCACCGGTCGCGCGCGTCGCAGCGTCTGAGCGGAAGCCCTGCTCCTGCATGGCGCCCTGGTAGCCGGAGAGCTTGGTCGGGTCGACGCCCGCAGCGAACAGCGTGGCGAGGTCCGGGCTACCGCCCAACGCCTGGATAGCGTTGCCCAGCCCACGGCGGGCCATCATCTCTTCGCGCTTCTTCGCGGCGTCGAGAACCAGGCCCTCCATCCGCGCGGTATCGATCATGGATCGGCTGTAGGCGCTATCGCCCCGGCCGAACGCGCTGGCCAAGTCCATGCCACCTTGGATCAATCGGCTCAGGTCAGCCATTCATCAGCCCCCACTTCGCCTGCAGCTGGCGATTCAATGCGTTGTTGGCGTTGCCGAAGTCGGCACCCGCCTTGGCCTGCGTCTGGATGCCGGCAAGGCTCTGGCCGCCACCGGACTGTGCGGCGAAACCCGCACCAGCGCTCATCAGGCCCGATGCCAGATCAACCCACGGATTGCGGCGCACGCCCTGAAGGCGCAGCTGCGCCAGATAGTCGTCCGCGCGGCTCCGGCGGCCGATCTGGTCCAGGTCCATGGCCACGCGGGCGTCGGCAATGCCCTCGCGCTGGCGCTGCCGTGCCGGTGCGTCGATGCGGGCCATCAGGCCGGCGGTCTTTGCCCCGTAGTCCCCGATGCCGAGGGCCGCGTCATTGGCGTCCTGCTGGTAGGCCCGGCTCACCGCCCCGACCTGCCCGAGCCCGCGCTGTGCGTTCGCCTGCGCGGCCCGCACCTGGTCGAGGTACTGGCCGCCGATTGCGGCGCGCTCGCCCTCTGCGCCCTGCGAGGCGCGCTGCTGCATGGCGTTGGCAATGGCCTGGTCCGCCTCCTGCTGCCGAACGCCCTGCTGCCTGATCTGGCCGGCGAGGATGTTGTCCTGCTTCTTGGCGACCTGCTGGTTGTTGTAGTGGTTCGCAGCGGCCGAAGCCAGCAGTAGCCCGATCCCGACGCCCATCAGCGGCCTCCAGCGCCGTAGCCAAAGCCCGGCGAGTAGTACAGGTTGTAGAAGTCCCGGTTCGCCCTGCGCGTCTCGGCTTGGTCGCGGCTGGCCTTCGCCAAGGTGCCGACGCCCGAGAACAACTCGCCCAGCGCATCGGAGTTGAGCTGGGCGCGGGCGCCGGCGAGGTTGTTGCGCAGGGACATGGCCGCGTTGTTCGCCCCGGCGGTCATGTCGGCCCCGGTCTGCGCCAGCTGGATCATGTTCATCCGACTGGTCTCGTCGGCGTTGCGCAGCTCGTTGGCCGCGCTCTGCGCCAGGCGATCGGCGGTCAGGATGCCCTGCTGGTAGTCCTGCCCCAGCTGGCGGTTGGCATCCACGGACGCAGAGCCGCCCGTCAGGCCATTGCGGGCCATGGCGAAGCGCAGGCTGCGATCCGCCGCATCATGCTGCCGGTCCAGGTTCTGCCGGTAGAAGCTGCGGGATGCGCCCAGGAAGTCGTTGATGTCGGCCTCCCGCTGCGGGCCGCCGTAAATCTGGTTGATCTGCTGCATCGAACGGTTGATGTTCGACTGGCGCAGCCCTTCTTGCTGGGCCGCCTGCTGCGCTGCTTTGTTGGAACCGCCTCCGGCACCCATCACTCACCCCTCAGCTTCGAGAAATGGGCGATGTCCTCGCCCTGCACGCCGAAGTGGCGCCAGACGCCCTCCGGCCGGAATCCCAGCGACCGCTCGAACCACTCGATGGCCTTCTCCCGGCTGGTCAGTGCACTGGTCTGGAGCCGGTGAGCGCCGCATTCGAAGATGCGATCCATCGCCCAGCGAGTGAGCTTGGTCATCGCGCGCCACTGCTGCGCCCAGCCCTCTTCGGTGCCGACCATCCATGCCTGCCACACGCCAGTGCCTACGGGTTGGAATCCGCCCGCAGCTGCTGGGAGGTTGTCGTCCTGCAGGATCGTGAAGGCGAAGCCCTGTGACTTCTGGGCCGTGTCGATGAAGAAGGCCGCGGCCACGTCCGGCGAGAATTCAGTCAGGCCCGTGACGGCCAGGAACTGCTCCCGCTCGTCCTCGCGCATCCGGTCCGAGAGATAGACCAGGTGCGCAGGGCGACAAGGGACGATGTTCGATGGCAGGCGGGCGGGCAACATGGACGTATGCTGCTTCCGCCCGCTGCCGGTTCAACGGAGCATCACGCCATACTGCGCATGTCCTGCAGGTACAGGCCAAGCGCATTCCACTGCCATGGCTCGCTCCCGTCGTAGGTCAGGCGCACGGAGAGCGATGGCGCCGCCAATGGCATCGGGATCACCATTCCCGGCACGGTATCCGCCGGCACCGTGTAGCCCGGCGTGAACAGACCACCATTGCTCTGGTCGATGCCGAAGGAGACCGAGACATCGGCCTGCCCCACGATGTCGAAGCCGTAGAGAATCTTGGTTACGCCAGGCTGGCCGAACTCGAGCCATGGCCATTGGATCACCCCCTTGAACGGGACGATCTCGAATTTCCATTTTTCGCCGCCATCGACATTGACCTCAGTGCCGATCTCGTCGCCAATCACCGCCTCATCAACCAGGTGGATGAAGTCGCCGGAGCGAAGATGTAGCGCATCGCCGGCAATGGCCCAGTCATCGATCGCGAAGGGGAATTCGTAGCGGGACCAAGCACCCACCTGCCCCATGCGTGTCATGGAGTAGACGAACACCTTGGCCATACCGGGAATCCATACCTCATCCTCCCAGTGGCCGTCGGTGTTGAACACTAGCCAGTACTGCCCCATTGCCGGGTAGTAGAGTGCCAGCGGCTCTCGTCCTGCGCTCATTGCCGCTTGCACCAACGGATCGATGGGCATCCCGACATCGCCGGCCTGGAAGTTGGTGCTGCTGGCAGCGATCCCCACCGTGCGCACGCCTTGCGACGCCAGGAAGAACAGGTCGTTCGATACTGGGGCAATGGCGTGGTGCTGGGTGCTGCCCATCGGCAGCGCATCCAGCAGTGCCATGTTCGCCGGATCTTCGTCCACCTGCCAAAGCTGGAACGCCTCGGCGTTGAACGCGATCAGATTGCCGCGGTACAGGCCCATGGCCTCCACGGGGTTGGAACCATAGTTCTGCAGGCCGGTCGGGAGATAGCCCGCGTCGTTGTCCGAAGACCAGTCCAGCGGATTGACCGTGGCTGAGTAACGCACGATGTCGCCGTCGCCGCAGAACACCTTCGAGGCGGCGATCGCCACGATCTTGGTATTCGGGCAGTTCGGATCCTCAACCCTTCGGGAAACCGCCCGGAACAGCACGGAGCCGTTCTTGACCATGGCCCCCTCATCTTCTGGCCACTCCGGTTCCTCGTCACCGCTGACGTACAGTGGCTCCGCCGTCCAGACCACGCGCGTGGCAGAGATGGCCTCCCAGGTGACCTCGTTGTCGACCACCCGTTGGCCAAGAACCGGCGGCCAGGCCGGCTCGCTGGAATCGGAGAACCCGGACTCCGGCTGCACGGCCCTGTACGCCAGATCGGCGGGTAAGCCGGCAAAGGTGCCCTGAACCTGCAGCGCACCGCCCCAGATGCTGTGGCTGTGGTCGGCAACGGACCAGAGCGAGATGCCCGTACGGCAGTACGCTGCTCCCTCTGGAGCGATGGATTCACAGGTAGAGGGGTGAACCTCTCCCCGGCTTCCATCATCCACCTGGTTGCCCTTGTCCACCCGCAGCAGGACGTCACCGGAGTTGAACCAGTGAACCTCTACCCATCCCCGGGTAGCGCCCTTGATAGAGGCGCCCTGGTCGATCTGGCAGGTAGCTGTGATCTTCTTCCCGACCGGCACCACCAGCCGCGTCTGGTTGAGCGCCAGGCCGCTTGGGCGGTTGCCGGGAAGCTCAACAGCCATCTTGAAGCCGCTCTTTGAGACGCGGCCAGTGGTGTAGAAGGCATCGCCGCTGAAGTCCCAACCGGTGGCGCCAGCGCTGAAGTCACCATTGACCACCGCGGATGCGCTGGGCGCAGGCGCAGTGATCGGGATGACGATGTCACCAGGCTGGTAGAGCGTTCCAGGCTGCCAAACGGGATACGCCATTACTGCACCTCGCTGGTGGTTGATCCCGACTTGCCTCCGCTGCCATAGCGGTCTTTCACTGAAGGGGGGACATCGGTGGTTGGTGTGCCAGCATCCTGCCCCGTGCTGGACGGATTCCTGTTGGTCACGTCCTCGATGACCGTCTCACCAGGGTTCGTTGGCCATGCCGGTTCCAGAGTTCCGGAACGGGGGCTGTCTCCCGTCGTCTCAGTGACGACGTACCGAAATCCGTTGTCTTCGATCGGGACCACCACATCGTCCACGACACGCCCGACGTTGGGCGCCCACGGCACATAGCCAGCACGGTCGGACTGGACTCGGTAGGCCATGCCATTGCCATTGGACGGACGCACCAGCGTGCCGGGCAAATACCACTTTCCGGATTGCCATACCTCCCCCTTCTCGAGCCAGTAGTGCCAGATAAACCCGTCGTCGAACTCAGCAACGACGTACAGGTAGCCGAGGAATGGAAGCGCGAAGTGGATGTCCTTGATCGGCGTGCCGGGCGATTCAGGGTTTCGCAGGACCTCCACTTCCACCCGGTCGTCGCTGCTGGACGTGACCGAATGCGAGAACACCACGAACTTTCCCTGGAACCACACAAGCCCTTTCGTCTCCGGTGGCAGCACCAAGTCGATGCGGGTTCCAGGCCGGCTCTTGATAGTGCGCGCCGCGGTGACGTATCCATTGAGGAGGTCATACAGGGAATCCGGCGATGCCCCGCCCTTGTCACGCAGGCGAGTGATGCCGGCCTTGACCGTCGTTAGGGCCTGGTTGCGCATCCTCAGGGCTCCCTCAAAACCGGGCGCACCGCCGGTGGCGGCATTGCACTTCCGGGGATGTAGCGACGCGTGTGGTGCGACCCTGCTACCAGGCTGCGTACATAGGCCGCGGCCTGCGCCGCATAGTTGCCGGCGTCGGGCTGACCATAGTGCGCCTTGGCGTTGGCCAAGGCCTGCAGGAAGATGGCCTCCGGGTCGATGGTCGTCTCGTCGCTATCCGCCTCAAGCGGCAGCAGCCCGAAATGCCCCTTGATACGCAGCTTCCAGGTGTCATCCACCGGCGCCGGCCACACCTCGATGCACTGGCGGATTTCGTAGTGAGAGGGAATGCCCGGGCCGGGACTGCCGTACATCACGGGGTCGATGCCACACACCAGCGGCCGCCAACTCAGATCGCCCTGCGAGACGCCAGCCCACGAGACCATGCGCGGATCCATGCGCTTCGGGCAGGCATCGGCGTTCGCGTCGAAGTCGTAGAAGCGCACGCCGGGCTCCATGTCCCACACATAGAAGCGCTCCATGCGGAACACGGCATAGCGCCGGTAGAGCATCTCCTGTGCATTCCGGATGAAGTCGTCCAGCAGCTCAGCCATGCCGGGCGGCAGCACGCCCATCGCCACCTGCGTGGCGAAGCCGAGCCGGGTGGCGAGGCGTTTGCGCATCGCCTCCAGCGTGGTGCGCGGGTAATCGTCGTCGCATGCACAGTTGTAGGACGTTCCTTCCGGCCCATCAACAAGCACTTCAATCTGGAACGACCACAAAAGGTCGATCTCAACCCAGCCTGTATCGTCCGGATAGGAAGACGACCCGTAATACAGCCATGCAGGCTGGTCCCTATCAGGCCATTCGTGCAGCACCGCCTCGAATCGATTGGGAACGAAGCTCTCTACATTGCCGCTGGCTCCAGCCTGAGCCTCGTTTTCGATGACTTCAGGCTCACCCTCGCCGCGGTAGCTGAAGTAGGCCGAATCATAGTTCCCGCCTACACCACCTTCGCCAAGGAAGCTGATAGCGGTGATCCTGATCTCCACCCTGCCATTACCAGGGAAATGAAGCGTCCAACTCGCATTGCGGCCATGCGGCACTCCCGGCTGAGACAGGGCAATGATGCTGGTAGCCGGATCGAAGGCTACATAGTCCGGAAGCCCGGGGACATCAGCGCCGGTCACTGGGTCTTCCTTCAAAAACAGGTATTGCAATCCCGAAGATGCAAGGGGAACCCATGCCATGACTTACGCCTCCTCTCTCGATGCAAAATGGCCGGCCGGAGTCACCCCCGACCGGCCGCCGTCACCGCCGCCAGCGGGTCGGGTTACTGCTTGCGGGACTCGCTCTCGTCATCGATCGCGGCCAGCAGATCTTCGCGACCCTGCCCTTCGGCTTCCGCCGCCTCGATGGCAACCAGGTCCGCATCGCTCAGGTCCTTCAGCTTCTCGGTGATCGAGGCCACATCGCCGGCCAGCAGTTCGGTGAAGTCGATGAGCTTCGGTGCCGCCTGGATCTTCTTGCCTGCCGACTTGGCCGGCGCCTTCGGGGCACTCTTCTGGACTTCGGGCTTCCCTGCCGACTTGGCCGGCGACGGCTGCCGGGCGTCGATGAACTTCTCCAGGTCGCGCTGGCGGTTGAAGTAGCGAGCGCGGGCAGCGTCGGAGTCGGCATTGCCGCCGTACTTCTTGACCAGGCCGGCGAAGGCGGCACCGACGTCGAAGTCCGCCACTTCCATGTCCTTGGTTTCCAGTTCGGTCACCAGTTCCTCGCCGTAGATCTCTTCGAGGATGGATTGTTCGAACTCCGGCACGGTGGTCGGGAGCTTGGTGCTGGCGTCACGGTCGATCAGGAGCGTGACGAACGTGAGGATGATGGACTTGGCCATTACTGCACGCCCTCCAGGGTGATGGGGCCCGTGGCAGCGGCGCCCAGCTTGACGAACTTCGGCAGGTCGGCGATCTCGACCACCGGGCCCTGCGTCGCGGTCGCACTCAGCAGCGTGACCCAGCCCGCGTCGCCACTGGCCGGGGTGGCACCGCTGGCCAGGCCGGGATGGCCCTGCAGCAGCACGCCGGTGGTGACGGAGGCATTGCCCCCCAGGTGGGCCAGCCCTTCGCGCCCCTCCCCACCCAGCAGCGGGGTCTTCTTCAGGGCCACGATGTTCGAGCCCTGTACGGTGATGGTGTTCGGCATTTCTTTCTCCTGGCCGGCGAGGAACACCCCGCCGGCACGTTGGGGGTGATCAGGCGATGCTGAAAACCGCGTTCGAGTTGCGCTTGCGGCAGCTGAGGCCGTAGTGCGCGGTCAGCCCGAAGTAGTACGTGTAGCGGTCGTACACGCGCGGCGGGGTACGGCGGATCATCCAGCGGCCCTTCACCGGGCGCAGCCGTACAGCCTTGCTGTTGAGGAAGTAGCCGCGCTTCTTCCACGGATAGGTGATCGCACCCATCTCTTCGTCCAGGGCATCGAAGGTCGGATCCCACACCACCGGCACGCCCTTGAAGGCTAGCGCCTTGGTGCTCGGATCGACGGTCACGCCTCCGGTGGACGTGCCCCCCATGTTGATCTGACGCCCGATCACCTTCAGCGCGTCAGCCAGCAGCGCGTCATACATATCCGAGCCGACCGGGATGAAGTCCGGTGCGCCCAGCTTTCCGTAGGTGATGGTCTGACGCCAGATCTTCTCCAGCGTCGAGATCAGGTTGCCGGCCGTGGCCGTGCTGATCCCCATCTGCGCCCAGTTGCGCCACCACGGGGTGGTCGATGCATCGAGGCTGCCGATGACACCGGCATTCGGGGTGGTGCTGACCAGCGCGTCCAGGCCCGGCACGGCCTTCGGGTTCGCGGAGCCATCCAGGTGGACCTCGCGGTCCCAGTTCTCCTGGAAGCCGTCCTTCAGCGTGGTCCAGCCTTCCTGCAGCTTGTCCACGATCTGGATCTTCTCGGCGTCGGTCATCTGCGCCGACTTGTCGTCGGTCAGGATGATGCCGTTATTGGCCAGCTCGGTTTCGTTGAGGCTGAAGCCGTCGTGGGCCTCATAGGCCTGATACGGCGCCAGGCGCACGGTGTCCTTCCGGTTGAACGTGACCTGGTCGTCGCCGGAGTAGTTCTGGTAGTTGCTGTCGCTGGTGAAGCGCACCTTCTCGTTGAAGATGCCGTTACCGAAGACCGTCTCGATCTTCTTCTCGATCAGCCACTTCGCGAGCGGGCGCTCGCTGGTGAACTGGTCGATCGGGTCGTCAGTCGCATAGGACTGCATCTGGTAGTTGGCGCCGGACGCCAACTGGGCGGGAGTCAAAGGCATATCGCACCTCGGAGGGAAAGAGGAAGCCCGAATGGGCGTGGTCTCTCGCGTTCCGAGGGCGCGACTCTCGTTTCAGCGCTACCGGCGGCGAACCCGGCTTACGTCACTCGCGATGCCGGCGTTGGCCGGCTGGGTCGCAATATGCGCCAGCCGGCATGCCAGTCAACGGGGTTATGCGGACGGGCGCGGCGTGCCTGCAAGGTCGGCGGCAGCGTCCGCATCGGTCAGTACCGGGCGGGCCAGCTGGTCACGGAGGCGGAAGCCCAGCAGCGGCCAAATCTTCGCGACTGCGTTCTGCCGGGCGATCTTGCGGCCGATCTCGGCGTCGAAGTTCTCCGGGCTGGCGCAGGCCGATTCACCGGTGACGGTGAAGCCGTTACGGAGGCGCAGGACGCAGAAGGTGATCAGGTCCAATGACTTCGCGCATTCCGCACCACAGCGAGATTGAGCGGCATTGCCAGTATGCGAGAACTCCGACATGGCTCCCGCGATACCTTCACCACCGGTAAAGAAGAACTGCCCCGTGATCTCGGCCTCTACCTCATACGGAGTCACGCGCGGCGCGTTCAGGCCCTTGTCCTGAATTTCCTGTTCGATGGTCTGGTCGTTCATTGGTTGCTCCAGTCGTTAAGCACCCGCCATATGGCGAGCGCGAGGGGATGGCGGCGCATCAGCGGCCCTGCGTCTTGGCCAGCTGCACCCCGAAGTCGAAGGCGTTCTCCTTCGTCGGGGCCCTGCTGAGGTCCACGCCGGTGGCGCGGGCCGGGTTGTTGGGCGCCGCTGCCGGCTGGCGCTGCACGGGCGCGGCCACCGGTGCCGGCGCAGCCATGTAGGCCTGCTGGATGGCAGCGGCCCACTGCTGGGGCGGCAGGTTGTTCTGGATGACAGCCACCATGGGCTGGATCGCCTTGAACTTGGCGTCGAAGTGCTGCGGATCGGCAGCGCGCAGCTGGGAGCCCAGCGTCTGCACGTCCTGCATCGCCTGTTCCTGCGCACTGCTGGCTGCCTCGGACTGCTCCCTCGCCTGCCGCTGGCGCTGCTGACTGTCCTGCTGCAGGGCGGTGGCACGCCGGGTGCGGATCAGCTCCTCCGCAGCAGCGCGGGTCATGTCGCCGTCCGCCACCTGCTTCGCGAGCTCGGCATGTTCTGCCAGCGGGTCATAGCCCGGCGCCGGCCGGCCCAGCTCCTTGGCCAGCCAGGCCATCTCCTGCTGCATGAAGTCGTAGGCCTGCGCCATCGCCGCCGGGTCGCGCGAGTTGATCGCCGCCAGGTAGTTCAGCGCATTGCCCATCTGCTGCGGGTCGGCGCCGGTGGACTTGATCGTTTCCTCCCACTGCCGGCCACGCTCGGCCTCGGGGCGCAGTGCCTCGACCTCGGCAGCGCGCTCGGTCAGCTCGCGGAATCGCTTCTGCGTACGCTCATGCGTGATGCCAAGCTCCTTGATCTCGGCATCGATGGCGTCAGGCTGGGCAGCAGCCGCGGCAGCGGCAGCCGCCGGGTCCGGCTCACCACCCTCACCACCCTCGGCGGCCGGCGCACCAGAGCCGTCGGCGCCTGCATCGGCCGCGGCCGCGGGATCTGCAGCAGCCCCATCGTCCGCGGTGGCGGCCGGCGCGCCACCGTCCTCCAGCACTTCCTGCTCCCGGGCCTTCTCCACGCCCTGGCTGAAGGCATCGAGTGCATCGGTGTCGGTGACGCCGTCATTGCTGGCGACGGTGGCAGCGGCCTGGGCGGCAGCTGCAGCAGTGCCGTCATCCACGGCGGTGGTGTCGGGTTCGTTCTGGTCAATACGCACGTGTGTGTCCTCGCTGGCGGCGTGTGGGGTCAAACGGGGGTGATTGCCGGCGGCGTCATCGCTGCCGGGTCGAGCATTGCGGGGTCGATGGGCGGCTCACCGCCGGCGGCACCGGCAACCATCGCCGGGTCAACGGCGGCACCACCCATCGGATCGAGCGCAGGGTCAACCGGTGCGGGCGCCTGGGGAATGAAGCTGTACGGGTCGATGCTCGTGTCGCCGGCGCGCTTCACGGTCTCCACTGCCAGCTGCTCGAGGCAGTTGGCGATGTCCAGCGGTGACGAGCCGCGCATCTGGCCGATCTGGATCGCAGCCTGCTGCAGCTGCGGCAGCAAGATGGACCACTGCTGCTGGCGCAGCGCTGTCGCAGGCTTGCCGGACGATCCGGCGCGGATATCCACCTGGACCATGCTGTCCAGCAGCTCAGGCTCCGGCATGTTGACCCAGAAGGCCTCATCACCGGCCATGCCGGCGGCGTCCTCAAAGCTCAGGCCGTTCGGTGAGATGGCCAGCTCTGCGGTGTAGTGCGCCAGATCCGACAGAACCTCGTCCAGGCTGTCGCGGGCGTAGCCGATGCGCGATTCCGTGCCCTGCTGCTGGATATCGGCCTCGGTCGCCGTCTTGGCGGTCTGGATGCTGGAGGACAGCGCCTCCTGCACACCCCAGATCATCTCCAGCTCCGCGCGGATGACCTGCGTGTCGTACAGCGCCGGGTCGATCTGGTTGTAGCTGATGGGGAACACGACCTGGTCCGGCCGCTGGCCTTGCAGGTCCAGCCCCACCATCTCGCTCACCACCGCCCCTTCGAGCTTCTTGGCGTCGAGTGGGTCCAGCGCGCCCCGGTCAAAGCCGGTCTTCGGGATGGCGCGGCTGCGATGCGTCCGGTAGTTCGTGCGGGTGCGGTTGTACTCGTCCAGCAGCGAGCGCGAGCGGTCGACCAGGGACTGCGGGTGGCGCGCGCCGTCGTTCCAGATCACGGCCCAGCTGAAGAACGGGTAGAAGCGCGTGGTCCGCTGCTCGGGCTTGAACGGCTGGCGCAGGTAGTGCGGGCAGCCTTCGGCCAGGGTGATGACGTGCCCCGTCTCCTTGTTCCACACCTCCCATACGCAGACGCAGGCCTTGCTGGTGTCAGTGGCACCGGCCGGCCCCTTGGAGAACGCGTCCGCTTGCTCGCCACGGGCTGCACCGCCGAAGCCCGCACCGTCTGCGGCCTTGCCTGGAATGCGGAAGTAGGCTGTTGCCGATCCCAACACGTCGGCAGCATCGGGATACGTCGCCTTGGCCTTGTCCATCGGCATGAACAGGCGCTGCGCAATCCACGGGCTGTCCACGTACTGCTGCAGGCAGGCGCACTCGGGCGCCACTTGAATGTCCTCGGCCCTGACGAAGTCGATGCACAGCGCGTTGAAGATGATGCGCTCGGCCTCGTCCTCAGCCTGCTGCAGACGCTGATCCAGTTCTGCACGCTGCGCTGAGTCGTCGCCCACCATACCTTCGGCCAGTGCGCTCTGGAGCTGGCTGACGGCGGCCAGGCTTGAGCGGAGCCCGGCAATCTCCTGCTGCAGGGCCGGGTTGCTGCCCGTCTCTCGGTGCCACGCGGCCTTGAGCCAGCCGATGGCCACGCTCAGGCCAGAGCGAACCAGCGGGTCGGCCGCCGCCTTCAGCCTGCCCTTCTTCCAGAGCCGGCCAACGACGATCTCCAGCGTGGTGGCGAAGGCCTTGGCCTCCTGCTTGATACGCGGAGAGACGGCCTCGGCCAGTTCCACGCTGACCTCAGGGTCGCGGGCGTACAAGAATGTGGTCAGGATACCGACGTAGGTGCCGGCGATCGGCACGCGCACGTCGTACACGTCGGCGTTGGCTTGCTCCTGGCAGTAGGTGCGGTCCTTGGCGTAGCCCTCCCGGGCATCCTTGTCGAACTCGCGGGCTTCCTCGATCCGCTTCAGCCAGGCCTTGACCGCGCCCTCTTCCTCCAGCGTTGCAGCAGCCCGGCGCTCGGCTTCCGCCTGCTCCATCTCGTCCGCTTCGATCGCCTGGGCCAGCTGGTCGCCTGGACCGGTCATAGCATCTTCCTCTTCCGTTCCATCGCGTCGGCTGCCTCGCCGTTGTGCTCGAGCCATTGGCGGCTATAAGGCGTGATGACCCGACCCCGTTCAACGGAGGACGGCGTCCTTGCGCTGGCGATGGCCGGGAAGCGACTGTGGATGAAGTAGCCCAGCGCGTCCGGCGGGTGATCGAAGCCGGTTGTCTTGTCCGGCATGCCGTTGGCGTCGTAGGCCTGCTTCTCCAGCGCTTCGGTCAGCTTCGGGCAGCCAACGGGGTTCACACGCAGGCGCCGGGCGCCCTTGGCGTTGCAGAGCATCGCGTTGACGCTGACCACGCGGGCACGGATACGAGGATTGGCCGGCGGCACCCGGACGACGAACCCGGCCGCCCGCAACAGGCCCAGGTCGGACACGCTGGCGTTGTTGGTGTGCGAGCTCTCACCGCTGGCATCGGGATAGACCGCGATGTGCCGATCGCCGAACCGCTCGCGCAGCGCCACGATCATGGCCGGGGTGTCCCTGACGCCGGTGAACTCTTCCAGGGCCAACGGCTGACCGGCGCGGATCACGCAGACGATGGCCGTCATGTTCATGACGTTGAAGTCCATGCCCACGTGGAGCCGGTCGTCGTCGCTGATCGTGGCCAGGGTGCCGTTGAGCTTGCGGTCGTAGGCCGCGTACACCGAGCCGCTGGTCAGGTTGACGAACAGGCCGTTGATGTAGGCATTCACCAGCTGCGCCGGGTACGTCTCGAACAGGGACTCGATGTAGTCGTCCGGCAGGTTGATCTCGTTGTCGTAGGTACTGGCATGCACCTTGCCGTACAGCCCGGCCTTCTTCGGGTCCTGCCCCGGGATCTGCTCGAACTGCTCGTAGACGAAGTTGAAGCCCTCGGGCGTCGTCGTCACGTCGATGCCGTTCTGGAGGCCGGCAGCCTTCACGCGCAGGCGGGCGATGATCTTGCGCCAGGCGTCATGTGCCTTCCGCTTCTTCAGCGTGTCGATCTCGTCCACCAGGCCGCGTCCGATCTTGAAGCCCACGATGCTGGCCGGGTTGTCCATAGACCGACAGATGGCCGTGCCGCGGTACTGCCGGCCGGCGTACAGGTGGACCTCCTTGTTCGACTGGTTGATCTGCGCTCGCAGCCCCCAGTCGAAGGCCACCTCTTCGATCGTCGGGTAGAAGATGTCGCGAATCTGCGGGTAGCTGGGCGCGAAGTACCCCGTGGGGATCCGGGGGAACTCCCAGGCATGGCGGCACAGTGACCCGCACCCTACCCAGGTCTTGCCCGAGCCGAAGCCCCCTACGAACGCCCGGAACTTGTGCGGCAGCTGGAGGAACTCTGCCTGTGGCTGGTTAAGCGTCGGCACGCTTTCGCCCGCTGACCACATTGACCGTCACCGCTACCGGCACCGGCAGGTCGTCCTCGCCCTTCTCGCCCTCGTCCAGGCCGGCCAGCTTTGCCTTGCCCATGGTGGCTTGGACCATTGCGGCGCCCTGCTCCCGCTTCTTGGCCACCTGCCGGGCCTCTTCAAGCTCGGCCACCAGGCTGGCGATGGTCACCCCATGTGCGGCCAGCGCCACCCCACGGAGCTCATCAACCCTTGCGGCGATCTTGGGGTTGTCCAGCAGCTCCTTTGCCGAGCGGTTGATGGTCTCGGGCTTGGCCTTCTCTGCGCTGTAGCACTGCCGGTAGGCCTCGCTGGCGTTTCCGCTCTCCAGGTACCGCTGGCAGAACGCCTCCTGCTTGGGGGTGAGTCCCGTCATGGGCTCAGCCTCCCGATGCGGTGAATCGCCGATTCCCGGAAGTCATGGCGTCACCGCGGGTCATGGCCCCCGGCCGGCCGCACGCGGCCCCTTCCGTGTCGGCTGCGGGCTGTTGTCGACACCTGCCCGCTGGTCGTGCCGGTACCCATGGCGCCCCGGCCGGCGCTCCGTGATGTGGTTCGATGGTGTTGGGCGTCTGGCGGTCGCTCATGCCGCCATTACGCGGCAGCTGCCATCTCATGCAACGGAGGGAACGGGAGCTGGAGTTGCACGGGTCGCTCGGATCCGTCGTCCAACTGGGCGGGCTCATCGTCCAGTGCCCACGCAGGCAGGTGGAAGCGGATGTCCTCTTCTAGGGCGTGCAGGTCCGGGACGGCCGCGTTGCCCCCGCCCATCGGCAGCTCCGCGTAAGTGCCCATCACCCAGTCGTACTGCTCCGTGTAGAAGCGATCGGTCCTGGCCTCCCCCGCCATCAACAGGTAGACCTCGGCCTGGCTGTTGATCGCCACCACCGTGCCCGCCCCTCGGGCATAGAGCGTCTGGCGGATGCGCTTCTGGAGCCGCTGGGCCAACTCCTGCACCGTGGCACAGTCGTCCAGGCAGAATGCCGGCTTGATGCGGCGCTCCACCTGCCTACGCGGCGTGGGGTCTCGGTTGGTGTCGTGGTTCGAAGTGGCCATCGCCTCCTCCTGCCCTACCCATCTCGCAGCTCGTCCAGCACATCGGTGTCCAAGCGGAATGCCGGCAGGTGCCCGTCGGCATCGCACGCGCCCTGCCGGTCTGGCTGGCGCCGGCAATGGAAAGTCCCGTCGGTCAGCTCGCGCAACTGGCACACGGAGCACCGGCCTAGGCGGCGGACCCGGGCGCGGTAGCGTTTCCACATGCGGGCCGTTGCGTCGGTCACGCAGCCACCCCGCTGGCCAAGCGCTGTTCCCCGTACAGGGCGATCAGCAGTGCATCGGCCCGGCCGTTGTCCTTCTTCCGAGTCAGCATGTGCGCGGCCTCGGGGAACCGTTGGATTGCCAACTGCCGCGCGGCATCTTTGTCCTTGCCGATCAGGGCGAACTGCCGCTTCCACACTGCCGGGATGGCCCTGGTGTAGGGCACGCCCAGCACGTCCAGGGTGGAGCGGATACCCCCGCTGGTCTCGCCAAACCGGAACGCGCTGGTTCCGCCGTCGCCCGGCATGGCCCCCACCTTCTCGATGCAGGCCGACACGTAGGCGCCGGGGTGCGCGGCCCGCTGCTCGCGGATGAAGATGGCCAAGGCCCGAGCGTCGATCTCACCCCAACCGTCCACACGGCGGGTCGGCATATCGATCAACGGGCCAGCCACACCGTCCAACAGGGTCACGATGGCGCCGGTCAGGCCCGGGTCGATGCCGAAGGTCAGGCGGAGCGCGGTCATCCCCTGAGTTCCTTCGCATGCGTAGCGTCGATGGCAGCAAGCTCGTTCATGGCTTTGGCCGCCCAATGGTTGCGGCCATCGGTGTGCCGGCCGCTGTGCTGAGCCAGCGCGTACTCGATCACCTCTCGGTACCGCAAGGCCTCATCCCGCAGTGAGTCGCGCTGTGCGCAGATCCGGCGTAGCTCTGCACTGTCCCTGCTGTGCTGCTTGAGGTAGCCGTCGCGCTCTGCCGTCAGGCGGTCGATGGCGGATTGGTCGTAGAGGGGGCATGCCTTCGCCGCCCCTCCAATTCCCTTTGCCTCCCAATCCGCATCCGTCTTCCCGGTATCGCCCCACCATGGGCGCGAGCAACCGCTTACCACCCACGCCACCGGCTTGATCTCGTTCTCGTTCATGCTGCCCATGGACGGCTCTCCTTCGTGTGCTTCTCGATCAGGGTGTTCTGCAGGTCCAGCAGGTAGTCGTCGCTGCCGATCTCCTGCCGGAACCGACGGGGCTGCTTGGCGTAGGAAGGGCCATAGCGATCGGCACAGGCAGCAGGGCTGAGGCCGGCCATCGGTTCGCCGACGTGGTGCCACGGGCAAAGGCCGATGGTGAAGTCGTGCCCACGGCGCTTCTGGCCATGCTTTCCCCCGACCAGCAGATGATGGATGTGGCACGGCATATGGCCATGGCCAAGTGCGCTGCAGGCTATGCAGCCAATCTCCTGGATCGCCACGAACCGACGCGCCTGACTGGCCGTTGGGGTGCCGGTACTCATCCCGCGCTTCATGGTTGATCCCTCCACGTCTTACGCCGTGCAATGCAGGTAATTCCCGTATCGCTCATTCCGTACTTCGCCTGGAGGCGCTTCATCGCCCCGTCAGGGAGCCGCCCTGAGACCCTAAGCGCCGCGTACTCTTGCCGAAGCTCTGCAACGCGCTCCGCCGTCAGCTTCGACATGTGGTGGTCCGCGCCACTGGGGTTCTTGGCCATGCCCATCCGATGGCAATGCTTCATGTTTTCCGAGCGGGTCACGTACTCCAGGTTGTCCCGCCTGTTGTTCGTCTTGATTCCATCCTTGTGGTTCACCTCAGTCCCAGCCGGCTTTGGGCCCAGGAAAGCGGCAGCCACGAGAAGGTGGACACAAACAGATCGGCCGCCGCACCGCACACGGAGGTAGCCGCGCCCGTTGTCAGACGGTTTGAGCCGATGAAGCCGTCCCCTCCACCGATTTCCCGGGTGATCGGAGTACACGTCACCGGCGACCGTGACGTACGTGTGGGCCACTTCGGGAACGGCAACGCACCCGATCTCGCGGATCGCGTCCATACGCTGCTGCTGGGCGCGTGTTGGCGTGCTGGTGGAGCGGCCGCGGCGCATCAGTGGGTGCTCCTGCGGATACCACGCCGATTGGCCTCCTGAGAGAACACCACCGCTGCCGCAAGACAAGCCTCATGCCACTCAGAGTTCGGTACCGTGGCGACTGCATCGGCCAAGTCAGCAGCCGCAGTGTCGAGCCAGGTCAGTAGCTCTTGGTCGGTCAATGCTTGGACGTTCATGCCACCCTCCGCGGCTGCTCGCCGTAGTCCCGATACCGCGGCTCGTTGAGCCGCACGCCGTTCTCCACGGCCCAGGCCTGCGCGAAGGTGATCAGGTCCGCCATGTCGCCCACGGACATCGTCCGGGTCTGCACGGCCAAGTTCACCACGCTGACGCCGTCCAGCGACGGCACGATGTCGCCCTGCTGCCGGCTCTCGGTGCGCGCCCAGGCATCGACCAGCAGGCGCTTCCAGCCTTCCTTGTCGATCCAGCGGCCGGCCCACTGCCGCTGCTGGGCGATGTCCTCGCAGATGGCATGGAGCATCGCGTTCTGCTCCAGGCTGCGGGTCGACTTGCATTCCTTGACCTCGATGCGGACGGCCTTTCCAAGTTCGAGGAACTGGCAGGCGAAGCGCCACGCAGCAGCCATGCGGTCCCGGGCGTTCTCGGCCCGGAGGATGAAGGTGGTCATGCGTCAGCTCCCGAAGCCAGGTCCTTGCCGCTCCGGCGCCGGTCGCGCGGCACGTCGAAGCCGTCATCGTCGTCATCCCTGCCGCGGGACACCGCGCGGGGTGTGTAGTCCGGCCGGTCGCCGAAGTAGTTCTCGAACCGGCTGCATTCGAGCTGGTGGCGCAGGTAGGCGGTGCCCGTCTCGCCCTGGCGGTTCTTGACCAGGATGAACTCCGACACGCCCGGCGCCCCACAGGCGTCCTTGGTGTAGTAGTCGTCTCGGAACAGCATCGCGATCACGTCCGCGTCCTGCTCGATGGCGCCCGATTCGCGCAGGTCGGCCATCACCGGGCGTTTGTCGGTGCGCGTCTCTACGCTGCGGTTGAGCTGCGACAGCGCGATCACCGGGCACTGCAGATTCTTGGCAAGCTGTTTCAGGGCCCGCGAGATGTATGACACCTCTTCCGTCCGGTTGCCGGCCTTGGCCGGACCCGACACCAGCTGCAGGTAGTCCAGTGCGATCAGGCCCAGGCCACCCTTGACCTTGGCGTGCATGCGCGAGGCGCGCGCCACGAGCGCGTCCACCGGCAGCGATCCGCAGTCGTCAATGGCCAGCGGCAAGCCCTGCAGGTGGTTCCGTGCCACCGCCAGCTTGTGCCAGTCGTCGCTGGTCAGTTCGCCCTTGACCCGCATGCGGGACAGCGGCACCCCGGAGTGCATGCTCATCAGCCTGGCCAGCAGCTGCCGGCGGCTCATCTCCAGACTGAAGACCGCCACTGCCTTGCCCTGCTCCGCCGCGGTGTAGCACCACTCCAGCATGTTCGCGGTCTTGCCCATCGACGGCCGCGCGGCGAGGACCATCAGGTCCGTGGCCTCCAGGCCCGGGAGCTTCTGCGCCACGTTCTTCCACGGCGGCACCAGGCCCAGCTCGGCGGTGCCGTTGTAGCGGGCCTCCATTTCCTCCCACATGCCCTGCATGTCGCCGCGCAGCAGCATCAGCCCGCCGGTGCCGCTGGACTGCACGGTCAGGTTGGCGAACTTCGCAGCCGCGCCAGAAACCACCGCATCAGCGTCGGCGTCGTGCGCATCGTAGGCTCCGTCGACCACTTCCGTACCGGCCTCGATCACGCCCCGCAGCAGCGCCTTGTTCCGCACGACTTCGGCATAGGCCCGGATGTTCGCCGCCGACGGCGTGGTGTTGGCCAGCTCGATCAGGTAGGCGCCGTCGCCGACCAATTCCAGCTTCCCAGCGTTCTCGAACCAGTTCATCAGCAGCACGGTGTCGAACGGCTTCTCGCGGTCGGCCAGGTCGCAGATGGACTCGAAGATCAGCCGATGGTCGCCGCGGTAGAAGTCGGACGGCTTCAGCAGGTCGCGCACCTCGCGCAAGGATTCGGGCACCAGCATCAGGCCGCCCAGCACCGCCTGCTCGGCCTCGACCGAATGCGGCGGCACGCGCAGACCCGCTCCGTCTTCGAGGTAGGAAGGCAGGGCGTTCATGCGGCCTGCTCCTGCTCGCGCGCGAGCTCTGCATCACGCTCACGGGCCAACTGCACGCCCGCCGTCGTCAGCTCGCAGGAACCGGCATCCGGGAACCACCAGAGCTTGAACCAGTTCCGGCGCACGGCGTCCCGGAAGTGGGCCCGCCAGTCCTTCTGCATCCGGCCGCTGTCCTTGTGCCGGCCGGCGAACTCGCGCCAGGCCAGGTGCAGGTAGTCCTTCGGGATACCCGTGTCTTTGGCGAACGTGAAGATCGGGTCGGTCTTCGGGATCGCGGATTCACCCGCTGCCTGGCAGGCGTCGATGAAGCCCGCGAAGGTGACCTTCTCCCGCTTCTTCCGCCCAGGCTTCGCCACCTCGGCGGCAGCCGGGGGGGTATGGGGGGGCTTTTCTGCTTTTGGAGACGGAGACGGAGACGGAGACGGAGACGGAGACGGAGCATTGCTAGAAGCTGCTGGGCGCATTGCTGTGTCCGTGCTATCTGCATTGCTAGCAGCATCGGATTTCTTGCTAGTAGCATCCGATTCCGAGTTCGCAGCACGAATCCGTGCATATTCTGGAACTTGGCGGTCAGCCTCAGATTCACCGTGGTGACGCTTCACCGCGTTCCATTTCGCCTTCAGTGAACGCAGATCCGACCCTGCCGACCACGGTTGGTGATCAGCCCAGTCGTGCAACTTGTAGGCCCCTTCCTCGCCATCCAGGAAGCCGACAGACGCCAGCTCACGGACGAAAGCATCGTTCTCGCCGGTCCAATCAGCGGCCAGCTCGATGTCCTCGGCCGACATGCCTGCCAGGTCGCCATCGGGCCGGTTCGCGCGGGCCCACAGGATCAGGCACACCAGCGACCAGCCAGCAGAAGCGTCCAGACGGCGGATCAGCTTCTTCGTCTTAGGGTGGCCCGGCAGGCCGACGCTTAGACGCGCATCGGTGCTCATCATGCACCCCGCAGCAGCTGCAGGCAGCCGGCGATGTGCCAGCGCTGCTGGACCAGCCAGATGGCCCTTTCCAGCGGATCGGTCATGTACTTCATGCGGCCGTCCTCATCAGTGCGGCCAGGCGCTGCACGTCGCTGACGCCGTCCAGGGCGCGCTGCAGGTCCATGTACTGGCGCAGGAGGTTGGTGCCAGTGGCGGCGCACAGTGGGCCGATCAGGCGGTGCGGGATCGGCGCGGAGCCGGTCTGCATCCGGGACACGTAGCTGCGGCTACGGCCAATGCAGGCGGCCACGTAGTCCAGCTTGTGCCCACCGGCAGCGATGGATACCGCCAGCGCCTGGGCCTCGCTTTCAATCTGCCGAACGACCTTGGCCGGGGCATCGGCCGGTGCCTTGTGCATCCCGAACGCGAGCGGCAAAGGCCTTTGGTTGCAGGAGGTTTCATGAAGTTTCATAGCGTTTAACTCCGCCTCGGGGCGAAATAAAGGCCCAGCCCCGAAGGACCGAGCCGCGTGGATTCAGTGGAGAAGTGCCAGCAGAACGTCGTAGTGCTGCAGCGCATGTGCGGCCGGCTCTACGCCATCAGCCGCCGCGGTGATCGGGTGTCCGTGCGCTTCATCCCGAAGCGCGAACGGCAGCGCCCCTCCCGGCCTGGCGTGGTCGTGCCGTTCCCGGGGCGCTGAGGTGGCCATGTCAGGCCGCGGCCTCGCCCTTCTCGGGCGCAAAGGAGGATCCCCCCTCGCGGTAGGATGCGATTTCCACACCACTACCCACCAACGAGGGGGAATCCATGAGCAATTGCCCGCACTGCAAAAAGCCGTTCAGCACTGCTGTGATTGGCCCCGTAAAGGCAAAGGCGCCGGGAAGCACCAAGACTTTCAATGCGGTCTCGTACAACTGCCCCAACGCGGGTTGCGGCATGTCTCTGGGCGTCGAAATCGACCCCGTCGCGCTGAAGCACGACATCGTGCAGGAGGTCATTGCTGGCCTCCGAGGTCGCTGACGCTGGTCGCGGTACGGCACCCGCAGACTGCTGCGGGGCCGTCATTCGCACAGGTGGCGGCGTGCTCCGTGGCGGCCGAAGGACCTTCGCTCCCCGCCTCCTGCCCAAATACAGCCTGCTGTAGCTCTCGCTGTGCAGCTTCTGCAACTTGGGCAAAGACCAAGGCTCCGCGAACGGTTGATCCCTTCTCTCCGTGCAGCGTCACATCGGCAGAAGTTGGAGCTCCGTCCGCGCCCACGACTACATCAAGGGCAATCCATCCAAGGCGGACGGTTTTGCTTTCGTCAGGCTGCATCGGACACCTCCCCCTGCGGCTTGGCTTCAGGGGCCGGGCCGAAGACGTCGGGGCGGGCCAGCTTCAAGAACTGGAGCCGCGCGTCAGGGATCTCGTTGTTCCGCCGCCACTCGCTGACCGAAGGCGGCTTTACGTTGCAGAGGCGCGCCACCGCGAAGGTGCCGCCGAGAGCATCGATGATCTGGTTGGCGTTCATAGGGGGCCATTGTTAGGCTTTCCTACCAGATACGCAATAGGCATACCTACCGCTCATCGGAATAGGCTTGCCTAATGGAAGACTGGGCACAACGAATCACCGAGATCATGGCGGTGCGGCGCACCACCGCCGCGGATATCGCGCGTGCTTGCAAGATCAAGCCAGGGTCCGTCAGCGGCTGGTTCGGCGGCGGCAAAGCGACAAAGATGATCTCTGGCGACAATTTGGTCGCTACCGCAAAGCATCTTGGGACGACGGCCGAGTTCATCATGACCGGCGCCCCTCCTCCCCCGGCTCAATCTCAGGTTGAGCGATTGGACTCAGACAAACTCGCGATTGTGCTGGCAGTAGTAGAAGGCGCTATCGCGGACAGTAGGAAACGTGTCCCGCGAGAGATCAAGGCGCGCATGATCAAGCGCGTCTACGAGGGCCAGCACCAACTGTCTGCTGAAACAGCTCCCGCTGTGCAGCAGGCCTTGGCAGCTGTTCTCGAATCTCTTGCGGAGGATTGAATGGACCCATTGGAATTGCTGCGGGAAGAACTGGCGGTGATGCTTGCCGACAGCCCACTCCCTCCTGCGGAACCTCCCGACCTAGCGTTCCCGCCAGTCGATGTGTCGCCCAGGGCAAAGAGGGCTCGGGCCATTCTGAGAATCGCGGACATGTACGGATGGCACTCCGCGATTACCCACTTCCTTGATTTGAAAGGGAAGTCGTATCTGTCCGATCTCACGATGCCACAGCTTGACGACCTGCTGGATCGGATGAACCGCTACGTGGACGCCGCCGAAACAGGCTGCAGCTTGCCGGACGCCTTAGCGGCGTATTGACCCCTATGACAGCACCTCCATGCCCAGCATCACGCTGGGCATGTGGATAACTACCGTTCGTCGGGAAAGTTAGGGATGCCTATTGCATCAAATGGTAGGAATGCCTAATCTTACCTCGAACCGGCCCACCCGGGCCGAACGGGGTCAGACATGGAACTCCAGCACCACACGATGAGCCGGTCCGCCCAGCGGGCCTATGACGACCAGGGGCCGCCGGAGCGCGAGGAACTGGACGACGTGGCGCTGGCTGCGCTCCAGGCGCTGCCGGTGATGCTGGAGGAAACCTTCGGCGATCAGCGCGCCCCGTGGTTCGCCAAGGCGGCCCGGCTGCTGGATGCCGGCGACGACCTCGCGTTCGCTGCGCTGTGCCGGAAGGCCCGGAACGAGTACGTCATGGGGTCCATCGAGGATTTGATCGAGGACGACGGTCTGACCGGCGCCGAGGCCATGGCTCAGATGCTGCGGAGGGCTGCGGCATGAGCGCGCACAAGCACACGCCGGCTGATCGTGATCCGCAGCAGCAACCCATGCCGGGTGATGTCCTTCAAGTGATTCCGCCGTTCGGCGGGGATTTGCCCAAGCCAATGACGGTTCTTGCTGTGACCGATACGTCAGTCACCTGGACTCGCCCCGGCTTGGGCGAGATGACGACCTCACTGAAGATTTGGCGGACTACCCGCAGTTCAGGCGGAATTCGTCGGATTGTGTTCGCCACGGGAGAGCCGGCATGAGCATCGAGCAGGCCGTCCACGCAGCGGCGAAGCAGACCGCGCGCGACATGATCGTGATTGCTGTGCTGGCGTTCCTCGCTGGCGCTGGGTTCGCGCTGATGCTGGGAGCGCTGGCATGAGCAGGCACGCAGACAGGCGCAGTTTCGACTACTGCAAGGAAACCTGCCCCGAGGTCAGCCGCGTGGTCGGTGACTTTCTCGACGGAGAGTTCGACAAGTTCATCGAGAAGGTGAAGGAGGTCTCGTCGTACAAGATGCGCCTAGCATTGACCGATGCCTGTTCGGACCTGATTGCCGCCGAGTCTGAGATTGCGGACTTGAAGCGCCAGATCGAACAGAAGGACAACGAGATCGATGACCTGCGCCGACAGGTCCGCGACCTTGAACGGGAGGCCGCATGAAGCGCCTCGCCTGGTCCGTCCTCGGCTACTCGGCAATGACCGCGATGTATCTGCTGGCGCTGTGGTGCGCAGTGCAGGCGCAGCCGTGATCCGCCTCGCCCTGTACACCGCGGCGCTGGTGTTCTTCGCCGACATGCTGCGCCGCGCGGTGATCGTGCGCGCCGACTCCTTCGTGCTGCCGCTGGCCCTTCTGTGCCTCTGGCTGCTGGTGCTGATCGTCCGCGCCTACCGCCGCGAGCATCGCCGGCTCACCCGCCGCCGCACCGACTTCGTCCGCCTGCGCAGCTTCCCCGCCCAGCGCAAGCGCGACACCCGCTGATCCCCGCCGGCGCGACCGGCCTTCCCCGAGGCAATACCCATGTTCCAACTGGAAAAGCACGACTCGGCCATCGCCAACGTCAACCAGCGCGTCGAGCGCCATGGTAAGGAACGCGAGTTGGCCGCCGACATCAAGTTCACCACCAACGCGGGCAACGTGCTGCTGGACAGCATCGAGAAGGGGCTGAAGGAAGCCCTTTTCCGCAAGCCCGGCAAAGGCGAGCAGCAGGATCTGCCGATCGGCGACACGCCGTTGTCGGCTGTGAAGTTCCCCAGCCTGGAGCCGCTGAAGCTGGCTCACGAGTTCCTCGGCTACGAGCTGCAGATCGACGGCCTGCTGGAAGGCGTGGAGCCCATCGTCCTGGTCGACGTCAAGCTGAAGCGCTTCGTGATCGAGCCCAAGGAAGGCGGCAGCGTCGGCCTGTTGTTCACCGCGTCGGCCAACGTCACGCCCGACGAGCTGGCCGAGTTGTCCGAGGCACTGATCCGCGAAGACGTGCTGCTGACCCTGACCCCGCCGAAGGCTGCTGCCCAGCAGCCCGATCTGGCCAACGCCGCCTGACCGACCACGGAGAGGAATGCGCAGGCTGATGCGCAGCTACGGTCCGTCCAACTTGCGCGGCCAGCACATTTCGAGGCGCGCCACTGCCGATACCCAGCGCGGATCGGTAAGGAACAAGCAAGCACTTTGGACAAGCCGGAGATCAGCGCCGGCCCTCTCCACCCATTCCAACCAGCAGAGGTAACGCAATGAACGGACAAATTATTGGCGCTTCAAGCGAGTGCAAGCCCTCCAGTGAAGTAGAGGTGCAGCTCAGCAACCAGCAAAGGGGGATCGATCAGCTGCATGAGGGCATTTCCATTCTCGAGCGCCGCCTCGCAATCGTACTGCGCCCAAGCCCGCCCACTGGAACCGAAGGCTACGGGGATGCGGCTGCAACGTCATCTCCGCTTTGCTCCGCAATCGATAGCAGGACCGATCAGATCCGCTCCGCACAGCGCCGCATCGAAAGCTTGATCGACTGCCTGACGACCTGATCCCCCTGCCCTGCGCACTCCCCAGCGCAGGGCGCAACGCGGCAACTGGCCTCCCCTCCAGTTCCGCACCCGCGCCGGCCGGGCAATGCCGGCACCTGATACCCCGCGAGAGCGAGCAACGCCGGCCTTGGACTGAAGGTGCTGATCGGAGGCGGCAATCCTCCGGCACCAGCCGGCAGGTGATTGTGCCGGCACCTCATACCCACCGCGCCGGCACCGCCGGCAGGAGCTATCGATGAACGCTGTAGTCGCAGCCGCACCCGACAACTACCCGCAGCCCCGGAACGAGGGCGCGACCATCCTTTCCGTCATCTCGCGCGCAGCGGCCGACCCGAACTGCGACATCGAGAAGATGGAGCGCCTGATGCAGATGCACGAGCGCATCCAGGAGCGTCAGGCCGCCGCCGACTTCGCGGCAGACCTGGCCGAGATGCAGGACGCGCTGCCCAGCATTGGCGAGCGCGGCAAAGCCGCAGGGCGCTACACATACGCCCTGTGGGAGGACATCAACACGGCGATCAAGCCGATCCTGAAGCGATTCGGCTTTGCGTTGTCTTTCCGAACCGACTTTGCCGATGGGATCGCGGTCACCGGCGTGCTGTCCCACAAGAGCGGCCACCGGGAAGAAACCACGATCAAGCTGCCGGCCGACCCCAGCGGCAACAAGAACGCAGTGCAGGCGGTTGCCTCCAGCGTCAGCTACGGCAAGCGCTATGCAGCCGGCGCCCTGCTCAACCTCACCAGCCACGGCGAGGATGACGATGCCTTCGCCACCGCCGAAACGGAGGAGAAGCGCGCCGAGCGCGAGAAGGCAAGGAAGTGGGTAGAGGTCGCTGATGGGGTAAAGGCGCACGACGTCTACAAAGCGAAGAAGGCAGAGGTCTTGGCCGACTACGGCGGCAATGCCTCGAACCTTCCGCCAAGCGTTCGCGCTGCCTTCAACCGTGCATTCAACGCCACCAGGCCGAAGGACTGACCCATGCGCATCATCGACGTTGAGCAGGGTTCACCCGAGTGGTACGTCGCCCGCCTGGGCGTTCCCACCGCCAGCGAGTTCGGCAGCATCATCACCCCGAAGCGCGGCGAGTACGCCACGGCGGCCGACACGTACATCAACCAGCTGATCGACGAGCTGATGCGCCCGGAGGCTGCCGAATCGTTCGGCGGCAACCGGCACACATTGCGCGGCAAGGAACTGGAGCCGGACGCCCGCGAGTACTACGCCTTTGAACAGGACGTCGTGCCGCAGCAGGTCGGCTTCATCCTCAACGACGCCGGCACGCTCGGCTGCAGCCCGGACAGCCTGATCTGTACCGACGGCGGCCTGGAGATCAAGTGCCCGGACGGTCCGACCCACGTGAAATGGGTCCGTGCCGGCGGCATCCCCGATGAACACAAGCCGCAGGTGCACGGCAGCCTGATCATCACCGGCCGCGCCTGGTGGGACTTCCTGTCCTACTGCCCCGGCTACGAGCCGCTGCTGGTGCGCGTCACGCCCGATGGCTTCACCGAGAAGCTGCAGGGCCACCTTGACCGGTTCCTGCGTGAGTACCACGCCGCGCGTGCCCGGTTTCTAACGGAGGCCGCCTGATGGCCACGGTCACCTTTAGCCCCGAAGAGAGCCGCGCCGGATCGCGCCGCGGCGGCGCCGCCCGGGCGGCGCTGTACGCGCATGTCGTGGAGGGCAAGCTCTGCACGACCGCCCAGATTGCGCGCCGGCTGGGGATCTCCCCAGACGCCGCATACCAGCGGATCAAGAAGCGCCCGCACCCGCTGACGTGGGACTCCCTAGCCAGCAAATGGAGGAAGGCAGCATGAGTCGCCACTTCACCCGCCGCGCCCCTAAGCGCAACGAAGGCCTCAGCTGGGGCCGCTTCCCAACTGACGACGGATCCGCGGTGACCTACCGCCTGTTCCGGCGCGACCACACCGGCCGCCTGCACTTCGAGGCCCGGACCTTCCTGTCGTCCGACAGCCCCCTCTACATCGCCAGCCACCTCCGCCGGATCAAGCGTGAACTGCGCGACCGCGTGGACGCCATCGACCTGGCCGCCATGGAGCAAGCAGCATGACCACCGAACACAACGAGCAGCATTCCGACCATTCCGAGCAGTCCCTCGAAATGGTCAAGCCCGCCGCAGCGCAGGAGGCGGGCCAGCGGTTGAGCGAGCTGCTGTGCAGCCTTGCGGAGAGCGGCCAGGTCACGCTCGACCCGTTCGACTCCAACAGCATCGACGCCATCGTCGCGGCCGTGCTGGGTGCCGCCCCCGTCACCGCAGCGCCGGCCAACGACCTGCACCAGCATCTGCTCCACATGCTGGGCGCGAAGGATCATGAGGACGCCGGCCGAATCATCGGCGAGCTGCACGCAGCAGCCTTGCGCACCCCCGCAGCGCCGGGGATCGACCTTGCCGAAGCGCATCAGCTGGCATTCGAGATCGGAGGGGATGACGAAGGCGGTTATCAGTTCACGCCGGAAGAGTTGGAGCAGTTCGTAACGCGACTGATCGACGCCAGCCCCAAGGGCGACGCCACCGAGTCCCACTACCGTGCGGCACTGGAGCAGATCGCTACTCAAGGCCCGCACTACGGTCCGGACGGCACACGCGAGACGTGGAAGCACTGGTCCGACATGGCACGCGATGCCCTGATCGCCGCTAGCCCCAAGGGCGGCAGTGCGGCAACCGAGCTTCTTTCAGCAGCAAAGGATTTTTACAACGGAACGGTAGCCGACCCCGCCGTGCGTATTAGCTGTAGCACGAAAGAACGCCGGGATCGCGTCAAGGCTATCGGCGAAAGGCTGCGCGATGCACTGAAGGCGGCGCAGGCCAGCGATGCGGAGGTGCGGCCGTGAGCGAACACATCACAGAGACACCGGACGGCCTGCGCTTTGTGCGCGGTAAGGGCGGCACGAAAATCCACCTTCTTCCCAAGAACACCATGCGCTCCCTTTGCGGATACGAGCCGAAGGGCCAGGCTTCCCGCCACATGACCAACCGGTCGGGCTACTGGCTGGTCCGCATCGACCAGGTTCACAGGCCCGCATGGTGCGAGAAGTGCCAACAGAACCGGCCAGAGCAGGCCAACAGCCACGGCGCGGGGGTGTCGGATGACCAGCATTAACCGGCTGTTCGTAGCAGCTCAGTTGGGCGTGGCACTTGCCCATGTTGCTGCTCGCACATCGGCCCGCGAGCAGCACACCCAGCGAGTAACCATCAGCGAATCCGCAATGGACAAGATCAGCTTCAGCCGCATCGAGCGAGATCCGAAGCCCTACGGCAAGAACGCACGCCGCCAGCTACGGGGAGGACGCCATGATTGATGACCAGCAGCGCGCCAGGGAGTTGCTGGCTGACTCATACGAGAAGCTGGGCGAGTTCACCTGCGCGGCCATTACCCGTAGCGGACGACACGAGCACCGCGCAGCCCTTGAAGCAATCGCCGCCGCCCTGCGCGCCACGCCGGAGGGGTTCGTGATGGTGCCGGTGGAGCCGACGGAGGAAATGAACCGCGCCGGGGCCGTCCATGTCAGCAACCCATACGGACTCGCGCGCGACGTGTGGTCCGCCATGCTCGCCGCCCGCCCGCAGGGGGTGAAGGATGCTTGAACTTCGCCCGATCACCCGCGATGAGGCGCACGCCTACATCCGCCAGAACCACCGGCATCATGGCGCGCCCGTCGGCGAGTTGTGGCGGCACGCGGTGCACAACGATGCCGGCGTCATCGTCGGCGTGGCGTGCATCGGCCGTCCGGTCGCCCGCGCCCTGGACGATGGCCTGACATGCGAGGTCACACGCCTGTGCACCGACGGCACCCCGAACGCATGCAGCATGCTCTACGCGGCCAGCAAGCGCGCGGCCGAGGCCAAGGGCTACCGCCGGGGGATCACCTACATCCTCGCCAGCGAGAGCGGCGCCAGCCTGCGCGCGGCCGGATGGGCGAAGCTGTGGGACGTGCGCGGCAGGTCGTGGAACTGCCCGGGCCGCCCGCGTACCGACAAGCACCCGACCGACGACAAGGCCGCATGGGGTTGGGGCGCGTGGCCGGCCAGCCCGCAGGAGGCGAGCGATGCGTGACCGCTTCGAGCTTCACCTCGGCGACTGCCTGGACGTGCTGCGCGGCATGGGCGACAACAGCGTGGACAGCATTGTCACCGACCCGCCGTATGGCCTGAGGTTCATGGGCAAGCGCTGGGACTACGACGTGCCGAGCGTGGAAATCTGGGCGGCATGCCTGCGCGTGCTGAAACCCGGCGGCCATCTACTGGCCTTCGCCGGGACCCGCACCCAGCACCGCATGGCCGCGCGCATCGAGGACGCTGGTTTCGAGATCCGCGACATGATCGCTTGGGTGTACGGTTCGGGCTTCCCGAAGTCGCACAACGGACCTTGGGGTGGAACTGCGCTCAAGCCGGCGCTGGAGCCTATCACGATGGCCCGCAAGCCGCTGACCGGGACCGTCGAGGCGAACTGGAGCGATTTCGGTACCGGGGCGCTGAACATCGATGGCTGCCGAGTGCACGCCCATGACTCGCAGGGCTACGCCTACACCGTGCAGCGCATGGCGCCGGGCGCGGACCAGAACCGGACCGGCAAAACCCATCAGGAAAGCATCGAGTTCAAGGGGCAGACGAAGGACGATCGCTGGCCGGCTAACCTGATCCACGACGGCAGCGATGAAGTGCTGGCTGCGTTCCCGGACGCGAAGGGACAGCAGGGCAACTTGAAGGAAACCGGCCGCGCGCCCATCGTCCGGCCGGTTCGGCGATATGGCACCGCCGCAAGGGTCGAGTCCGACACCAGCGCCGCGCGGTTCTTCTACTGCGCCAAGGCCAGCCGTGCCGACCGGAACGCAGGGCTTGTGCACGGCGGCGGTCCCGCAGTCTCCACGGGCGCCACGATGCGCGACGTCGAAAACGCCGACTGGGCCCAACGGAACGGCAACCACCACCCCACGGTCAAGCCGACCGAGCTGATGCGCTACCTGTGCCGGCTGGTGACGCCGCCCAGCGGCTTGGTGCTGGACCCGTTCATGGGATCGGGATCGACTGGCAAGGCCGCAATGCTCGAAGGCTTCCACTTCGTCGGCATAGAGCGCGATGCGGAGTACGTCGAGATTGCCCGCGCGCGCATCACCCATGCCCAGGCCCAGCGCGCCGAACTCGACGCGGCCCCAAAGCAGCAGAGCCTGCCCATCGGAGACGCAGCATGACCCACCTGCAACGCAGCGCCGAAGGAGGCGCGCCATGAAACTGATGCTGGCCCAGCAGTGGGCCGAAAAGTATTTCGATGAAGGAAGCAGGCCGGATGCCCAGCTCCTGGGCCGCTGGTGCCGCGAGGGCCGCATCCCCTGCCGCAAGGTTGTCGGGCAGTGGTACGTCGATGAGCATGCCTGGCTGGCTGGTGGCGACGATCTTGTCGCGCAGGTTCTGGCGGCGTAACGGTCATGATGGGACGTGTCCGCAAGCCGAGCCGCCGCAACTGGCCGCCGAACCTATACGCACACCGGGACGGGTTCAAGTACCGCCATCCGATCACCCGGAAAGAGCACCCGATGGGCAAGGACCAGACCAAGGCCTTTGCCGCGGCAAGGAAGCTCAACGCCATGCTGATGCCCGGAAACGACCTGGTGGCGCGAGTGCTGACGCCCGGCGAGACGGTGGCTGACGCCATTGTGGTGTTCCGCCGCGACGATGTGCCCGGCCGGAAGTGGGCGCCCAAGACTGCGGAAGTCTACGAGAGCGTGATCCGCCGCATCGAGGCGAAGCTGGGACCGATGCCGGTGGCGGACGTGACCGTGAAGGCCTGCGCTATCTTCATCCGTGAGGTAACCGAGTCGGAGCGCGCGCGGCAGCAGTTCCGGCTGGTGCTTGGCTGGATTCTGGCATGCGCGGTCGAGGAAGGCTGGATCGACACCAACCCGGCGCTGGCGACGCGAAAGTTCTCCCACAGTCGAAAGCGCGAGCGCCTGACCATCGATGCGTACCGGGCCATCTGGGACGCCGCACCGCAGTGGGTGCGCAACGCCATGGACCTTTCCTTGCTGACGCTACTGCGCCGTGAGGATATCGTTTCGGCCAAGTTCTCCGATGTGCGCGACGGCGCGCTGTGGGTGGTTCCGTCCAAGACCGAGGGCTCCACCAACGTCCGCCTGAAGATCGCCGCCATTGGCCCGTTTGGTGACCTGCTGGCCCACTGCCGGGACTCTATCGCGTCGCCCTATCTGATCCACCGGCTGCCGGAGAAGGCACGGCCCAGCAACATGCGGGCCAAGGACCGGGAGCATCACACGCAAGTGCTGCCTGAGCAGCTGTCCCGGGCTTTTGCTGCGGCCAGGGACGCGGCCGGCATCAACACCGACAACCCGCCCACGTTCCACGAGATCCGGAGCTTGGGCGGCGCGCTGCTGAAGGAGTCCGGCTGGACCAACGAGCAGATCCAGGCGCTCATGGGCCACAGCAACGTGGCGATGACCGAGCACTACCTTGGCGGCCACGAAACACCATGGCAGGCCGTTTCCACCGGCATCGCGCTGCCGCGATAGTGTGCAGATAGTGGACACTTAGTGGACACAACGAAAAAGGGCCCACGACGATTGCCGTAAGCCCTTGATCTAAAGCCAGTAATTGGTCGGGACGGCCGGATTCGAACCGACGACCCTCTGCCCCCCAGGCAGATGCGCTACCAGGCTGCGCTACGCCCCGATCGTTACTGCATGCCGCCACCGTGGTGGCGAGCCGGCGATTATACGCGTATTGCCGTGGAAACGGTCAACGACGCAGCAGTTGCAGCACTTCTTCCAGCTCCATGCGGACCTGCTTGATGATCTGGTTGCTCAGCGCCGACTCCTGCCGCGCGCCCTCGCCTTCCAGGCGCAGGCGGGCGCCGCCGATGGTGTAGCCCTGTTCGTACAGCAGGCCACGGATCTGCCGCACCATCAGCACGTCGTGGCGCTGGTAGTAACGGCGGTTGCCGCGGCGCTTGGCCGGCTCCAGGCTCGGGAATTCGGTTTCCCAGTAGCGCAGCACGTGCGGCTTGACGTCGCACAGCTCGCTGACCTCACCGATGGTGAAGTAGCGCTTGGCCGGAATCGGCGGAAGTTCGCGGTTACTGCCCGGATCCAGCATATGCCTCCACCCGCTCCTTGAGCTTCTGGCCCGGACGGAAGGTGACCACCGTGCGGGCGGAAATCGGAATCTCCTCCCCGGTCTTGGGATTGCGGCCCGGGCGCTGGTTCTTGCGCCGCAGGTCGAAATTGCCGAAACCGGACAGTTTCACCTGGCGTCCCTGTTCCAATGCATCGCGCAGCACGTCGAAGAATGCATCGACGAACTCCTTGGCCTCGCGCTTGTTCAAGCCGACCTCGTCGAACAACCGGTCGGCCATCTCCGCCTTGGTCAATGCCATGCCTGTTCCCTGTTACTTCCGCTTCAACCCCGGATCCTGGCGCCGTGTTCATGCTCGACGGCAGCCACCACGGAGGCGACCACGGCGTCCACGTCGCGGTCCGTCAGAGTGCGCGAGGTCTCCTGCAAAATCAAGCCCATAGCCAGACTCTTGAATCCGGGTTCGACCCCCTGGCCGACGTAGCGGTCGAACAGCACGACCTCGCGCAGCAGGCTGCCCGCGGCCTGGCGGATCGTCGCCGACAGCGCACCCCATTCGACCGGCTCGGCCACCATCAAGGCCAGATCGCGGCGCACCGCGGGGAACCGCGACAGTTCGCCAGCGCGCGGCACCAGGCGCGCCGCCAGCGGCTCCAGGTCCAGCTCGAACGCCAGCACTTCCACGTCGATCTCCATCGCCGCAGCCAGGCGCGGGTGCAGCTGGCCGATCCAGCCGATGCGCCGGCCATCGCGCCAGACGTCGGCCGAACGCGCCGGATGCGCGAACGGATGCTGCGCCACGCGGAACTCCAGCTGCGCGCCGGCCGCAGTGGCCAGTGACTGCAGGTCGCCCTTCAGGTCATGGAAATCAACCTTGCGCGCCTTCCCGCCCCACTGCAGCGCCGCCGCATCGCCGCAGATCGCCGCCGCCACGCGCACGGTTTCCTGCGGTGCCTGCCCGGCTTCGCCGGCCTGCTGCGCGAACACGCGCCCCAGTTCGAACAGGCGCACCCGGCCCGCCTGGCGCGCGACATTGCGGCCCAGCGTCGCCACCAGCCCGGGCAGCAGCATCGGCCGCATCACCGCCAGTTCGGCCGACAGCGGGTTGGCCAGCGCGACGCGCCCGTCCGTCAACGCCCACTGATCGAGCAGCTGCGCGTCGACGAAGGCGTAATTGATGGTCTCCAGCATGTCGCGCGCCACCAGCTGGCGCCGCACGCTCAGGTCGTCCAGGCGGGTTTCGCTCGGCATCGCGATGCGCGCCGCGCCGCCCGGCAGCGTGGTCGGGATCGTCTCGTAGCCGTGGATGCGCGCCAGCTCCTCGATCAGGTCTTCCTCGATGGCGATGTCGAAGCGACGGCTCGGCGCGGTGACGTTCCAGCCCTCGGCGGCTGCGACCACATCCATGCCCAGCGCGCGCAGGATGCGCTCGACCTCGGCATCGGCGATCTGGATGCCCAGTACGCGCGCGATGCGCGTACGCCGCAGCAGGATCGTCGCCGCCAGCGGCAGATCGGCCTCGCGCACGGCCTCGGTGACCGGCGCCGGCACGCCGCCGGCCAGGTCCAGCACCAGACGGGTGGCGTATTCGATGGCCGTACGCGGCAGCTGCGGATCGACGCCGCGCTCGAAACGGTGGCCGGCATCGGTATGCAGGCCCAGTTTGCGGCCGCGGCCCATGATCGCGGCCGGCGCGAAGTGCGCGGCCTCGAGGAAAACATTGGTGGTCGCGTCGGTGACACGGGTGTCGAAACCGCCCATCAGGCCGGCCAAGCCGACCGGGCGGTCGGCATCGGTGATCAGCAGGAAGCTGTCGTCCAGCGCGGCGTCGCGGCCATCGAGCAGCTTCAGGGTTTCGCCGGCGCGCGAGCGGCGCACGGCGATGCCGCCCTTGAGCGTATCCAGGTCGTAGGCGTGCATCGGCTGGCCCAGCTCCAGCATCACGTACTGGGTGATGTCCACCAGCAGCGATACCGGCCGCACGCCGCTGCGGCGCAGGCGCTCGGCCATCCACAGCGGCGTCGCCGCCGCGGCGTTGACGCCTTCGATCACACGGCCGAGGTAACGCGGCGCTTCGGCGCCAGCCTCCAGTGCGATGGCCAGTTCCCGCGCGCCCTGCGCCGGCACGGCGTCGGCGGCGAACGGCTTCACTTCGCTGCGGGTAGCGGCGGCGACGTCGAAAGCGATGCCGCGCACGCTGAAGCAGTCGGCACGGTTGGGGGTGAGCTTGATCTCGATGCTGGCGTCGGGCAGGCCCAGGTACTCTATCAGCGCCACACCCACCGGCGCGTCGTCCGGCAGCTCCAGCAGGCCGGAGGCATCATTGTCCAGGCCCAGTTCCTTGGCCGAGCACAGCATGCCGTTGGATTCCACGCCGCGCAGCTTGGCCGGCTTGATCCTCAGTTCGCCGATCTGCGCACCGACCATCGCCAGCGGCGCGACCAGGCCCGGGCGGGCGTTCGGCGCGCCGCAGACGATCTGCAGCAGCTCGCCTTGGCCGGCGTCGACCCTGCATACCTGCAGGCGGTCGGCCTCCGGATGGCGCACGGCCTCGACGATGCGCGCCACCACCACCTTGTCCAGCCCGTCGCCCAGCGCGGTGACGTCTTCGACCTCCAGGCCGATGGCGGTCAGCACCGCGCTCAGCTCCTCGCGCGGGGCATCGGTGGGGACATGGCTGCGCAGCCAGCTTTCGGAGAATTTCATCGTTGCTCGATCCGTTGTGCGGGCCTGCATCGCCCGCCGTGTGTATGCCTGTGGGGAACCCTGCCGCCGTGCCGCGGCTTACGCGAACTGGCGCAGGAAACGCACGTCGTTGTCGAAGAACGCGCGCAGGTCGTTCACGCCATAGCGCAGCATCGCGAAGCGCTCCACGCCCAGCCCGAAGGCGAAGCCGGTGTAGCGCTCCGGGTCGATGCCGCAGTTGCGCAGCACGTTCGGGTGCACCATGCCGCAGCCCAGCACTTCCAGCCAGCGGGTGCTGCCGTCGGGCTGCTGCCAGGCGATGTCCACTTCCGCGCCCGGCTCCACGAACGGGAAATAGCTCGGACGGAAGCGCATTTCGAAATCGCGCTCGAAGAACGCGCGCACGAACTCGCTCAGGGTGCCCTTGAGGTCGGCGAAGGTCGAATGCTCGTCCACCAGCAGGCCCTCGACCTGGTGGAACATCGGCGAGTGGGTCTGATCGCTGTCGCTGCGGTAGACCTTGCCGGCGGCGATCATGCGCAGCGGCGGGCGGTGGTCGTCCATGTAGCGCACCTGCACACCGGAGGTATGCGTGCGCAGCAGGCGGCCGTCGCCGAAATAGAAGGTGTCGTGCATGGCGCGCGCCGGATGGTGCGGCGGGAAGTTCAGCGCCTCGAAGTTGTGCCAGTCGTCCTCGATCTCCGGGCCCTCGGAGAGCTCGTAGCCCAGACGGCCGAAGATCTCGGTGATGCGCTCCAGCGTACGCGTGACCGGGTGCAGGCCGCCGCGTCCGCCATCGCGCCCCGGCAGGGTGACGTCGATGCGCTCGGACGCCAGGCGCGCATCCAGGGCTGCGTTCTCCAGCAGCGCCTTGCGCTCGCCCAGGGCGGTGGACACCTCGTCGCGGGCGCGGTTGATCGCCTCGCCGGCCGCCTTGCGCTCGTCGGCGGGCAGGCCGCCCAGCTGCTTGAGCTGCGCGGTGATGCTGCCGTTCTTGCCCAGCAGGGCGACGCGCAGGTTTTCCAGCGTTTCCGGATTCTGCGCCGCGGCCACGTCGGCCAGCGCCTGTGCGGTCAGGGATTGGATGTCACTCATGGATCGACGGACCTCGGATCGGCTTGCCTCGTACGGTCCACGCCGGGCCGACCCCCGCCGCACCGCCGGTCGACCCGATCGCATCGGCGATGCCCGGGCCGGCCCCAAAAGAAATGGGGAAGGACTTGCGCCCTTCCCCATGCATTGTCTCATTCACCACCGCCGCGGGTGAACCGCGCCGGCAGGAGAAGGACTTATGCCGCCAGCGCGCTCTTGGCCTTCTCGGCCAGCGCGGCAAAACCCGCCGCGTCGTGCACGGCGATGTCCGCCAGCACCTTGCGGTCCAGGGTGATGCCAGCCTTGAGCAGGCCGTTCATGAAACGGCTGTAGCTCATGCCGTTGATGCGGGCAGCCGCATTGATGCGGGTGATCCACAGCGAACGGAAATTGCGCTTCTTCTGCTTGCGGCCGATGTAGGCGTACTGCTGAGCCTTGATGACCGCCTGCTTGGCGACGCGGAAAACCTTGCGGCGGGCGTTGTAGTAGCCCTTCGCCTGGCTGATGATTTTCTTGTGGCGGCGACGCGCCTGCACACCACGCTTAACTCGTGCCATGGTTCAGTTCCTCAGAGGTAGGGCAGCATGCGGTCCAGACGGCCTGCGTCTTCTGCGCGGACGTGATTCGTCTGACGCAGGTTACGCTTCCGCTTGGTCGCCTTCTTGGTGAGGATGTGGCTACGGTTGGCGTGGCCAGCCTTGTACTTGCCGGAAGCGGTCTTGCGGAAACGCTTGGCCGCCGCCCGGTTGGTCTTGATCTTGGGCATTGCTATGTCCTTGATGGTCTCTTTTTACTGGCCGGGGCGGTGGCCGGAGCCACGCTTTCCATCCTTGCCCTTGCCTGCTTGAAGCCTGCGCTCCCGATGGAGGCAGGCAGGTCCTGTAGGTGATGCAAACAACAAACCCGGCGAACCGGGCCGCCCATTATGCCCGCGGATCCGGGCACTTGCAATCGCAGGCGACCGGACAGGCAGGCACATGAACGCGGAACGGGGAGCCGGCTGACGCCCCTCCCCGTCCAGCAAGGCAGCGGCCTTGGCCGCGACGGCCTTACTTCTTCTTCGGCGCGATCATCATGACCATCTGCCGGCCTTCGAGGCGCGGGCGCGATTCGATCACGATGTCCTCGCCCAGGTCCGCCTCGATGCGGCCGGCCATCTCGCGACCCAGCTCCTGGTGGCTCATTTCACGGCCACGGAAGCGGATGTTGACTTTGACCTTGTCGCCTTCCTCGAGGAATCCGCGCATCTTGCGCAGCTTGATCTGGTAGTCGCCCTCGTCCGTGACCGGACGGAACTTCACTTCCTTGATCTCGACCTGCTTGCTCTTCTTCTTGGCCTCGTTGGCCTTCTTCTGCTGCTCGAACTTGAACTTGCCGAAGTCCATGATCTTGCAGACCGGCGGATCGGCCTGAGGCTGGATCTCGACCAGGTCCAGGCCCTCATCCTCGGCCATCGACAGCGCTTCGTCGCGCGACAACACGCCGATCATTTCACCGTCGCTGCCGATCACGCGCACGCGCGGCACGCGGATTTCGTGGTTGCGACGATTCTGCTTGGTGTCAAGGGTACTGATATTGCAATCTCCGGATGGAATCGAACCGGCCCCGACGGAGCGTCCGCGGGGGCCGGGGCTGGATGCTTACTGCCTGTGTTCCGCCTGCAGGCGTTCGATGAAGGCCTGGAGCGACATGCTGCCCAGATCCTCGCCCGAACGGGTGCGTACCGCCACCGCGCCGTTCTCCTTCTCGCGGTCGCCGACGACCAGCAGATACGGCACACGCTGCAGCGTATGCTCGCGAATCTTATAGCCGATCTTCTCGTTCCGCAAATCGGCGCTGACCCGGAACCCTTGCTCCGCAAGGGTTTGGCGGACCTGCTGAACGTATTCAGCCTGGGCGTCGGTGATATTGGCCACCACCACCTGCACCGGCGCCAGCCAGGCCGGGAACGCACCGGCGTGGTGCTCGATCAGGATGCCGATGAAGCGCTCCATGGAGCCCACGATGGCCCGGTGCAGCATCACCGGATGCCGTTTCTGGCTGTTTTCGTCGACGTATTCGGCGCCCAGACGACCCGGCATCATGAAGTCCACCTGCATGGTACCCAGCTGCCAGGTACGGCCGATGGCATCCTTCAGGTGGTACTCGATCTTCGGGCCGTAGAAGGCACCCTCGCCCGGCAGCTCCTGCCATTCCACGCCGCAGCTGGACAGCGCCGAACGCAGCGCATCCTCGGCCTTGTCCCAGGTGGCGTCATCGCCCAGGCGCGATTCCGGGCGCAGCGCGATCTTGATCTGGATGTCCTCGAAGCCGAAATCGGCATACACCTTCAGCGCCTGCGCGTGGAAGGCGCGGACCTCGGACTCCACCTGCTCCTCGGTGCAGAACACGTGGCCATCGTCCTGGGTGAAGCCACGCACGCGCAGGATGCCGTGCAGCGCGCCGGAGGGCTCGTTGCGGTGGCAGGCGCCGAACTCGCCGTAGCGGATCGGCAGGTCGCGATAGCTGTGCAGGCCCTGGTTGAACACCTGGATATGACCCGGGCAGTTCATCGGCTTGACCGCGTAGGTGCGCTTCTCCGACTCGGTGAAGAACATGTTGTCCTGGTAGTTGTCCCAGTGGCCGGACTTCTTCCACAGGCTCACGTCCAGGATCTGCGGGCAGCGCACTTCGCCATAGCCGCTGCTGCGGTAGACGCGGCGCACGTACTGTTCGACCACCTGCCACAGCGCCCAGCCCTTCGGGTGCCAGAACACCAGGCCGGGAGCCTCTTCCTGCAGGTGGAACAGCTCCTGCTGCTTGCCGATGCGGCGGTGGTCGCGCATCTCGGCTTCCTCGATGCGCTTGATGTAGGCCTCGAGCTGCTTCTTGTCGGCCCAGGCCGTGCCGTAGATGCGCTGCAGCTGCTCGTTCTTCGCGTCGCCGCGCCAGTAGGCGCCGGAGATGCGGGTCAGCTTGAACGCCTTGAGGAAACGCGTGTTGGGCACGTGCGGACCGCGGCACATGTCCACGTATTCCTGGTGGTAGTACATGCCCATGGCCTGGATGTCGTCAGACATGTCCTCGATCAGGCGCAGCTTGTAGTCCTCGCCGCGCGCCCTGAAGATCTCGACCACCTCCGCGCGCGGCGTCATCTTCTTGATGACATCGTAGTCCTGCGCGATCAGCTCGCCCATGCGCTTCTCGATCGCCGCCATGTCCTCCGGCGTGAACGGACGCTCGGAGTAGATGTCGTAATAGAAGCCTTCGGCGATGACCGGGCCGATGACCATCTTCACGTCCGGGTACAACTGCTTGACGGCGTGGCCGACCAGGTGGGCGCAGGAGTGGCGGATGATCTCCACGCCCTCCTCGTCCTTGGCGGTGATGATGCGCAGCGCGGCGTCATGGTCGATGACATCGCTGGCGTCGACCAGCACGCCATCGACCGCACCGGCGATGGTGGCCTTGGCCAGGCCGGCACCGATGGATTGGGCCACGTCCATGACGCTGACCGGGTTTTCGAACTGACGGACACTGCCGTCAGGGAGAGTGATGTTGATCATGGCTTCACCTGGGTCATGGCCCGCCGGCGTGGCGGGTCGCGGAGCGCGCGATGCGACGACGCGCCGCCGGGGGAACTGGGGCAATAAAAAAGCGCCACGAAGGCGCCTGCTGCAGGGCCGTGGCGTGATCTGGCGTCAGGAGTGGGTAGTGCTCATGTCGCACGCTCGGCCGGCGTTTCCGCGGGCCACCTTTTCCGGAAGGAGGTCGGGCACGATGGTAAACCAATCGCGGCCGTTTCGCCTCCATCCGCGCTCGAGCGCCGTTTCGCCGGCCAGACGGCGAGCATCGCGGACCACCGGCCGGGAACGGGGCATGAAAAACCATCGGGAGCGGCCTTCGCCATCGCCTGCCGGCGCGCCACCCAACCCTGGATGGCGAAAACAAAAAACCCGGCATCTGCCGGGTCATTGATCCACTCCTCACCGGAGTGGTGGGCGGTACAGGGTTCGAACCTGTGACCCCTACCATGTCAAGGTAGTGCTCTACCGCTGAGCTAACCGCCCTTCGCGTCGCAATCAATTGCTCGTTGCGAGGGCGCGTATCTTAGTCCAGCGATCAGGGTGAGAGCAACAGGTTTCTGGAAAAATTTTCACATCGCCCCTCGCCGCCCCTCTTTTCTCCCCAGAACAGCTCCGGCAAGCCCCGCCTCATCAGCCGAGGCTCGCCTCCTTGAGCCGGTGGATCTGGTCGCGCACCCGCGCCGCATCCTCGAACTCCAGGTCGCGCGCATGCTGGTACATCTGCTGCTCCAGCACCTTGATGCGGGCAGCGGCCTGGGCCGGATCGAGCGCCCTGTAGTCGGCCTCCGGCTCGGCCACACGGCGGGCCTTGCCCTTGCCGCCGCCCCTGGCCGAACCCTCCTCATGCGCCCCCTCAAGGATGTCGGTGATCGGCCGCGCCACCGACTTGGGTACGATGCCATGCGCTTCGTTGTACTCGACCTGCTTCTGCCGGCGGCGGTCGGTCTCGTCGATGGCCGCCTGCATCGAACGGGTGATCCTGTCGGCATAGAGGATCGCCTTGCCGCGCAGGTTGCGGGCGGCGCGGCCGATGGTCTGGATCAGCGAGCCGGTCGAACGCAGGAAGCCCTCCTTGTCCGCATCCAGGATCGCCACCAGCGAGACTTCGGGCATGTCCAGGCCCTCCCGCAGCAGGTTGATGCCGACCAGCACGTCGAACTTGCCCAGGCGAAGGTCGCGGATGATCTCCACGCGCTCGACCGTGTCCACGTCCGAATGCAGGTAGCGCACGCGGATGCCATGCTCGCCGAGGTACTCGGTGAGGTTCTCGGCCATGCGCTTGGTCAAGGTGGTGACCAGGACGCGATCGCCCATCTTGATGCGCTCGTTGCATTCGCTCATCAGGTCATCGACCTGGGTACCCACCGGGCGGATTTCGACCTGCGGGTCGATCAGGCCGGTCGGGCGCACCACCAGCTCGGTGATCTCATCGCCCGATTCGCGCAGCTCATAAGGCCCGGGCGTAGCCGACACATAGATGCTGCGCGGCGAGCGCGCCTCCCACTCCTCGAAGCGCAACGGGCGGTTGTCCAGCGCCGACGGCAGGCGGAAGCCGAACTCCACCAGCGTTTCCTTGCGCGACCGGTCGCCCTTGTACATCGCGCCGATCTGCGGGATGGTCACGTGCGATTCGTCGATCACCAGCAGCGCATCGGCGGGCAGGTAGTCGAACAGGGTCGGCGGCGGCTCGCCCGCGGCCTTGCCGGTCAGGTGCCGCGAGTAGTTCTCGATGCCATTGCAGTAGCCGACCTCGGCCATCATCTCCAGGTCGAACTGGGTACGCTGCGCCAGGCGTTGCGCCTCGACCAGCTTGTTCTCCGCGTACAGCAGTTCCAGTCGCTCCTTCAGTTCGACCTTGATCGTCTCGATCGCCGCCAGCACCCGTTCGCGCGTGGTGGCGTAGTGGGTCTTCGGGTAGATCGTGTAGCGCTGCATCCTGCGCAGACTCTCGCCGGTGAGCGGATCGAACATGCTCAGCTGCTCGACCTCGCCATCGAACAGCTCGATGCGCACCGCCTCGCTGTCCAGCTCGGCGGGAAACACGTCGATCACCTCGCCGCGCACTCGGAAAGTACCGCGCTGCAGCTCGTATTCGTTGCGCGTGTACTGCAGCTGGGTCAGGTGGTTGATCAGGTCGCGCTGGTCGATGCGCTCGCCCTTGGACAGGATCAGGCGCAGCGACAGGTAATCCTCGGGCGCGCCGAGGCCGTAGATCGCAGACACCGTCGCCACCACGATCGCATCCGGTCGCGACAACAGGGTCTTGGTCGCCGCAAGCCGCATCTGCTCGATGTGCTCGTTGATCGAACTGTCCTTCTCGATGAAGGTGTCCGACGCGGGCACGTAGGCCTCGGGCTGGTAGTAATCGTAGTAGCTGACGAAGTACTCCACCGCGTTGTGCGGGAAGAACGACTTGAATTCGCCATAGAGCTGCGCCGCCAGCGTCTTGTTCGGCGCCATCACCAGGGTCGGCCGCTGGATCTGCTGCACCACGTTGGCGATGGTGTAGGTCTTGCCCGACCCCGTAACGCCCAGCAGCGTCTGCTTGGCGATGCCCGCCTCGAAGTTGGCGACGAGTTTCTCGATGGCGGCCGGCTGGTCGCCTGACGGCGAATAGGGCGATACGAGCTGGAATCGGTCGGACATGGCGGCATGCGCGGTATGGACCGGCAAGTATAGCCACCGCCCGGATGACGGCCGGCTGAGGGTGATGCCCACAGGTGTGATGGCGTGGTCACCGATATCCCCATGGAACCGCGGCAGCGACGATTCCAGGTCACGACATCCAGCATGAGGGCCGAAGCCATGGCAAGGACACTGCCTGCAGACAAGCCATCAGGCATTAGCCTCATCGAGCTCCTGGCCGGCATCGGCAGCCTGGCCATCGTGGCCGCTGTCGCAGCTCCCTCCATGGCCGGACTGATTGAACGACAGCGCGCCATCAGCGCGTCCAACGCACTGGTCGCCCACCTTTCGGCCGCCCGCCTGACCGCCATTACCCACTCCAGCCATACCGTGCTTTGCCCCTCCACCGATGGCGCCACCTGCAATGCAGGCACCGACTGGAGCGGTGGCCTGCTGCTGTTCCTGGACCGCGACGGCAATCGCCGCCCTGACCGCCCGAAGGACATCGTGCGCGCGGACAACACTTCCGTGTCGCGACACCTTCGATTGACCAGCAGCGCGGGAAGGCAGCAGGCCCGCTACCTTCCCGATGGCCGCAGTGCCGGCAGCAACCTGACCATTTCCATCTGCAACATGCGCGGCGAACTGCTCGGCTCCGTGATCGTGAACAACACCGGGCGAATACGCAGCACCCGCCCTGTCCACCCAACCTCCTGCCCCATGTGAGGACAAGACCATCCACATGCCCCGCCATATCAGCCCCCCCCCGGGAAGGCAGCTGCCGTGCGGCTGCAGTATGGATCAAGCCCCTCATCCCATCCGCCACACCACCGGCATCCGGCCAGGGGCTTGCATCCCGCCCACCCCATGCTTAGAATTCGCCTCCCGCCCGAATAGCTCAGCCGGTTAGAGCACTTGACTGTTAATCAGGGGGTCGTTGGTTCGAGTCCAACTTCGGGCGCCAGTACAAACAAAAACCCCCGCGATGATGTCGCGGGGGTTTTTGTTTGTACACCCTGCGATGTATTTCACAATGGCGGCGCATCACGCGCCACCACCATGTTTCGAATCAGAAGCATTGCTTCACATCAGACCCGGCCGTACCTGTGACCGCTTTCACACCGGCCTGATTGATGCTCAAGGAACCGCATGCGGCATCCCTGGAAGCCTGCGCACCCTGCGGTGCTGCCGTCAGGGTATAGGTTGTGTCAGCCGGCCCCGCACCAAATCCGATCGTGTAATGTGCCGCAACATCCGTAGTGCACGCGGTTTGCGGCAGCGTGGCGCCCGAGTACTTCATCTTCGTCGTGTAATAGCGCTCCATGAATTGCGCCATTTCCATCATGCAGGTGGCACCAGCCACCCGACGCGTCTTGACGACATGACCGATGTAACTCGGGTAAGCAATCGAAGCGAGGATACCGATGATCGCCACGACCACCATCAGTTCGATCAGCGTGAACCCTTTCATTGAAAAACGCATATTCTTCGTCCTCCGCCCTTACTGCACGATCTCGCGCCAGCTGACGCGACTGGGTTGAGCACCGGTAGGCGGATTGATGCCGGTACTGGCCGTATCAAGCCCGCCACCCGTACCCACCGTTACCAACCCGCTGGTCACATTGACCTCGGTAGCCATGCCGCCGCTGACACCCACGGAGCCGATCACCCCCTTCCCCCCCTTGCCATCGGTCAGCACGGTGGTATCAGTGAAATAGCTGCCCGACTTCGGTGCAGTACCGGTAAACAGGTTCAAGGCATTGATGTAGCCACTGCCGCTGGCGCCGGAGCAGTCGCTGCCGGTGGCCGGGATCACAGATGCCACATACATCCCCGAACCGTAAATAGTCGGAGCAGAAATCACCCGCTCCGGCGGCGGCAGATCCACATACCAGCCGGATTTATCGGCCGGCAAAGGTGAATAGGTCTCGAAACCACGCGCGCTCTCGCCCTTTGCCGTTGTTCCGGAATATGGAATCGTACGCGCCTGCAGCTTGCTACGCCCGCCAGTAATCGCAGCCCCCGAATCGATGATGCCGTACAAGCTCTGCGTCTGCGAAGTCGTCCCGGGCACGTCGGTACTGGAAATGAACCGCCCCGTACCAAAACCGACGAAGACGGTTCCGGTACTACTGCGCCCGACAGACAGGCCACCAGTGATCGGCTGCGGAGCATTCGACGCGTCTACCGCCTGGAACAGTTTGACCGCGGCCGAAGGCGTGCTGCCGCTGAAGTCCCAGCGCCAGATATTACCGAGCAGATCACCGCCGTACACCACATCAAGCAGGCCATCACCATTCAGGTCCGCCAAACCCAACGACATCAATCCATTGCCGCTACCAGGATCGGCGATCAACTCGCGAGTGGCCACAATGCCACCATTGGCGTCCAACTCATAGGCATACAGCGTGGCCGTACCGTTCGGGCTGTCGATGCCATTGGGGACCAGTGTATAGGTCTTCCCACCATTACCCTTGCGGATCCGCACGGCACCGAGCACATAACCCATGTTCTTGTCGGTGGTGACGTCCTGACTGGTCTTGTCCCACAGCACCTTCGTCGCGTCCATTGCGGCCGGATTGGTCACATTCAACGCGAATACGCCACGGCCGCCGCGACCCAACGCACTCACGAGGATGTTCTTGCCACTACCCTGCACGGCCCTGCTGACAACATCGATCTGGCCATCGACGAAATAGCGGTGCTCATACTCTTTGGCACTCAATTTGGCCAGCTCCGCGAAATCCAGCCCTTTGGGAACATAGGAGAACAATACCTTTCCATCCTCCACGCGGATGGCATGCAGCATGCCATCGTTGGCGCCTACATATACGGTACCGGTATCTTCAACGTATGCCGGCGACGAATCGACGATATCCCCCAGCGGATAGGCACGCTTGCGCAGCGTTCCACCGGTCTGACCGACCTCCAGACTCTGGTCGCCACGCAGGTAGTTAATATTGTCGGCAACCCCTACATCATTGGTGGTGCCGCTGCGCTGGAAGACCGTGGCTCCAGCCAACGTGGTGCTGTTGAAGAGCTTGGCGGCGCCTCCAAAACTGGTCAACACTGTCCTGTTGGCAAATGGTGCAGAAGCCTGCGCATTGCTGCCGCCCGATTTGAACGTGTCGGAAAGCTTCCATTTCGGCGTACTCGAGACACCGGTCAAAGCGGCATTGAACGGACTGGCGATCAAGTCGCCGATCCAGCTGCCGGAAGTGAAGCCGGCCACGAAGGTCAAGGTGGTCGTTTCGGTCTTGGTGGAACTTGAAGCGATGTTCGAGCCCGAAGCACTGCGCGAATCGATCGTTGACAACGCCGCCGTCAATGCCGAAGCGAACTTCTCGGTATCCGAAGCCACGACAAAGCTGCCATGACCATTGAGCGAAGCATGCCAGAGGTCGTCGATGCGTTCGGCACCACTGTTCTTGATTGGATCCACATTCCACGGTTTCGGTGCCGGCGCATTCGGATCGAGCGTACCCTGCTGACCGATCGACACACCAAAGGTCACCATATGCTGCCAGGTCGCCGGATCATTGGCACTTGGACGCACGTTGTTGGTCATGCCGGTGCGCAGATCGTTCTTCCAGTAATAATAGGCAACATCGGCCAGAGTATCGGTAAAGCCTTCACAGCTACTCTTGGAACACGTCTGTTTGTCGTAATATTCGGCACCGTTGGCCTGAGTGTCGTAGTCCCCCACCTTGCTGGTGTAACCGCCATCCTTGTCGGCCTGATTCCAGTAACCATCCGTGGTAAGAATCGCGTAATTCTGCCGGCAGGTCAGCATTTGCCCACTGCTGTCCCTGTAGGCTGCATCCGAACTGAAGTAACGTCCCGCCCGCTGTAACGCACCATGTAGCGGCGTATTGCCCGAGGCACCAGCATCCTGCAGGCGGGTATAGAAGGTCGAACGATTTACCCCTTCGAACAGACCGTCGCCGGTCCCTACGGGGATCGGGAAAGCAGGATTGGCCCCACCCACGCTCGCCGAACTGCCGCCTCTGTTCCAGATCGTGTCGAAGCCGACGCGATAGTTCTTGCCAAGGCGCCCAAAAGCTTCCGACGCGCCAGCCTTGGCCATCTTGTTGCGGCTACGGTGGTAGTGGTACCAGTTCGCAAAATTCTGCAATTCGTCGGCCTGCGAACGAGGCGTCAAGGCAGCGCCACTCGCATCCTTGCCTATGCGCGGAGGCGTCGAATCCACCCACGCGTAGCTTCCCGTCACCGAGTAAGGAATATTCGAAACCGCACTGCCGTTCCCGTAGATTTCGATGTAGATCATGCCCGGAGGCGAGGCTATCGAGACCGTCTTTGACGAACTGCTGCCGGTATTCGCGTCCAGAATGACAGTACAGCCGCTATTGGAGTAGACAAAGAGGCCGGCGCTACCATTACCCGAAATGCTCACGGAAACGTTGCTGGCCTCGCCATTGACTGCGTTTGCGGTGGAAACTCCAACGCAGCTCGAGTACCTGTTCCTACTCGCAGACAAAGTACCGGTAGCGACAACCTTCGTCGAGGACTCCTGCTTCTGGACGACACCCCCCTGGTAACTGTTGTCGGAACTGGACGCGACAATGCGGAACTTGTCGTAGTTGGCAGCCCTCGTCCCGGGGTTGGCGACTTTAGGCACATAGAAATAGGACTCCTGGATCCAGTTCGGATTCCTGCTGGTCCCGATGTTGGTCTGCGCCGTGCGCAGGTCGATCGGACTGTTCAAAGATGTGGTACTGCTCGATACCGCCGTAAAATTTGCATCATCCAGGCGGTCGTTGACATCGACCTTTGCGGTGCGCCAGGGCCGATACGTCATGCTTGGGTTATAGAAAATAGTGTTGTTGACGTATGAACGATCGACGACATCGTCATTCAGATCACGACTGGAGTCCGTCGGCATCATCAGGTACGTCATCGATCCAGAATCGTCGAGAATCATCAGCACATTTGGCGGAATGGAATTGCCACCGGTCAGCAAGGGGTATTGCGGAAACGAGGTGTTTGCCGACTGCGCCGACGATGCCGCAGCCATCGATATCAGCAACGTCGCAAGCGCAACGCGCATGCGCGCAGCGAGGGACTGCATGGAGTGAGACTTGCTGTTCATTTTTTGCCCCGCTCAACGGTGATACAGCGATTGGACGATCACTTCCGCGCCATTAGGCGTAGCCGCGTAGGCCGTAATGCGGTAGACGCTCTGCTCGGTCGTGGAAGGAACGGCTTTGGACATATCAATACTGTCGGATATCCCCCCTCCATTCACGGAGGTACCGAAATCCTCGATGACGAAGCGCGGAGTAATGGCCGCATCCCCCTTGCCGACAACTTCGCCGACACGGATCTTGTCACTGCTCCAGAAGCTGTCGGCCTTCCACACAGGGGCATTCCCGGGAGCGGTCATGGCACACAGGCCAGCAGAACATCCCGAAGCCGGAAAACTGAGGCTGCCGTCGCGCGCGATGACCTCGGCCTGGCGCAGGCCAGCCTCGGCCGCCTGAAATGCGAGGCTGCGGGATATCGTGTTTGCGGCCATGCGCTCCTGCATGATGGCACCACGCATGGAGGCCAGGCCCAGCAACGTAATGATGATCAGCAGCATCAGCACGACGATGAGCGCAGCGCCCGACTGATCTCCCACGTGCACGAATGATGAATGTCCGCGCTTCACTGGATGCCCTCCTGATGGTTCCTGAGCACGATGAAATCCTCCACGCTGCGGCTCAGCGTACCGCCATCCACGCCCTGCACATCGCCTGCGGCCATGGCACCGCGGGCGGCCTCGAATGTAAGCACCACGTGCACGGCTGTAACCCGCGCCCAAGCGTTACCCGCTCCGACTGCATCCGCCGATTGATAACCACTGGCGTCGCCGACTTTGTAGCCGATGGTCATGCCGGTAACTCCTTCGGCGATTTCATCCTTGCTACCCAGCGCATTGCGGTAAAGCGAACTACCACCACGGGTGTTGGCCTCCACCGTCCACTGCGCATCGAACGGCCGTACGACGAAGGCAGGCGAGCGGCCAACTCCCGGCTGGCAATTGCCGCTTTCCGCAGCCGTCGGCAACACCGCAGGATTGCCCCAGAAACAATAAGGAGGCCCTGCCACCGCATCACCGCATTTTCCAGCTACCGGCTGCAGCGTGAACCCGGAGCCGCAGTTGGCACCCGCTACGTGCTGCAGCGTCTTGCCGGAAATGCCGGATACGGAAAACACGATGGCTTCGTCGCTGTTGCAGGCCATCAGCACTTGTCCTGCCGCCAGCCCATCCACGGAACCAAGCGTGATGGGATCACCAGGTGCCTTGTGTTGCACCACGGAGTATTCGGTGCCGTTGGCCAGATACAGGGTGATCGCGTCCGACGTGCCGCTGCTGCCATGGATGCCGGCGGCGAAACGCCCCCACCAGTTAGTATCGAAGGAGGCCAGCTGTATCACTGGCGACTTGCTGGCACCAAGGCGCAGGCACGGATTCCCACCCGCCTCCCGGATATCACGCGCCAGCAATTCGAACGCGGCGCGCTGGTTTTCCTGGATGCGATTCAACGATTCGGTTGAACCGTATACGCGTCGATTGGACAGGAAGATGCTGCCGGCAGCCGCAACAACCAGCAACCCCAGCAGCAGGGCCACCATCAACTCGATCAGTGTAAAACCACGCTGCTCCCGGCAGCTTAAGGAATTCTGCTTCATAGCTGGCTCGTGATCTCGATGTGCTCGGTACCGCTGCCACCAGTGGCGCGTTCGTCATTCCACTGCACACCCACGGTGCATACCATCTGCTCGGCCAGACAAACGATCTTGCCCTGGGCGTCCGGCGCCACGGTGCCCTTCAGGCCATCCAGCCAGCCATCCTTGCTGCCAGGCTCGCCACTACCGTCGCCCGCCACATAGATGTTGGTGTTGTAGCTGCCAATGTTGATCCTGTCGGCACGGATGATGTCCATCATCGAATAGATCTGGATGGCCGCCTGGCTGCGGCTGGCCGAACTACTGGAATTCTTGAGCGTGATCGCCTGCAGGGCAGCCACACCAAGCACGCCAATCGCCAGGACCAGCACCGCCACCATCACTTCGACCATGCCAACGCCCGACTGCCGCGATCGTGATGCCGTTATTTGATTCATCGTCGCTCCTCAATTGTCGCCGGGCGCGGAGCAGCTCGCCCCTGCCGCCCGACGCGCCGAACCGATGCGTACCGTGCTGGCGCTTATGTCGATGGCATTGCTCGACGACAAGTCCGCAGCGCACAAGGCCACGCTTCCCGCCGACCTGCTGCCCACTTTCACGAAGCCATCCGGGCTGAAATCAAACCGGTAGTTACCCGCCACAAGGTTCGGGCTGCCCGCCACCCTCAGTGCGGAATGCAAGGACACCGAACGCACGGGCTTGCTGGCGCCATTCTTGGTCACCAGTACGATCCATTGGCTGCCGGCGGAGGCAGTGCAGTTGGCGCCATCGGCGCTGGGGCACAGCGTGACAGCTGCACGGCGGCTGATCGCTTCGGCACGTGCAGCCTGCAGGGCACCGACCATTTCGTTGCCCCCGGCCGTCAGCCGGTTGTGGCTGATCATCCTGCCGAAGGCGGGCGCGGCGATGGCCGCGACGATTCCCAGCACCGCCACCGTGACCATCAATTCAACCAGCGTAAACCCTGCCTGCCGCTTTCGCCGCAATGCCCGCCAGCATTGACCGCATTCCATCGAGAACGACATGCGGGCCTTCCCCATAATGGCTGTAAGCTGCCACGGTAAGCGACGCCCCCAGTGCTGTCAGCCTCCTGCCGACAGGCGGCCACAGAGGCAGGACCAACGGCTTCGCTCCCTCGAATCCGGCCCGGACATGCCCAAGCAAGCCACCGACGCCCCACTGGATGCCTTATGGCAGGCACCCGTCATCATCCGCGTCCTGGTGGCCGGCGAAGCCTTGGCCGTGATCCTGGCACTGGCTCCCGGCGTGGGTGATAACCGCTGGGTGCACTTCGGCCTGATCTCACTGATGGTGCAGTGGATTTCCCTGTCCACGCTGGGCGCCCTCTACCTCTTGCGCCGATTGCTGGTGCAGCTCCCTCCCCTCTGGATCGCCAACATCGCGTTGCTGATCCTGGTGGCGGTCAACGTCCTCGTATGCACCGCGAGCTGGCTGGTGGTGCGCGATGCGTGGGGTGCGGCGCAAGGCGATTGGGCGATGGTATTCCTGCGCTTCACCGGCATCGTTCTCACTTCCGGCCTGCTGGGACTGGCTGCCTTCCAGAACCACTGGCGCGCACGGCAACTGGCCCTGCGCGCCAAGCAGGCGGAACTGGATGCACTGCAGGCACGCATCCATCCACATTTCCTGTTCAATACGCTCAATACCGGCGCGGCCTTGGTACACCAGCAGCCGGGGAAGGCGGAGCAACTGCTGCTCGACCTTTCCGATCTGTTCCGCGCGGCCCTGGCGGGACCTAGCCAGGTTCCATTGCGCATGGAGCTGGAACTGGCGCGCCGCTATGCCGACATCGAGCAGCTGCGCTTCGGCTCACGCATGCGCCTGGAATGGGAAATACCCGATCCCCTCCCCGAATTGCAGGTGCCGACGCTGTCGATCCAGCCACTGGTGGAAAACGCCATCCATCATGGCGTCGAGCCTTCCACTGTCGGCTGCCTGCTACGCGTGGCAGTCGCGGGCGATGCAGGACAGGTGCGGATCACTGTCATCAACGACCTACCCCCCAGTTCGCGCCCCGCCCGGGCGGGCCATGGCGTTGGCCTGCGCGCGGTACGCGAGCGCCTGCAGGGGCTGGGGGGGAGTATGGAAACCCGGGTCGAGCAGGAGCGGTATGTAGCGACAATGACGTTGCCCTGCTCATTCCGACAAGACTGAGAGTCTCTATGCATGGCGGGGCCGGCTTGCGGTCGGCCCCTTCGGCCGATGGACAGCGGCTTCAGGTCACGACCTGGTAACAGGGGCGATACTCGCCGGAAATCTTCATGCGCCGCTGTTCGACGAAGGCACGCAGCAGCGCGTCCAGCGCCTGCATCATGTCGGGATCGCCGTGGATCACGAATGGCCCGGACTGTTCGATCCGCTGCATGCTGTCCTCCTTGACGTTGCCGGCGACGATACCCGAGAACGCGCGGCGCAGGTCGGCCGCCAGCTCCGGCGCGGGACGGCCATGATGCAGGTCCAGCGCCGCCATCGCCTCATGCGTCGGCACGAACGGCTGCTGGTATTCCCTCGGGATTTCCACCGACCAGTTGAAGAAGAACGAATCCTTGTGCGCCAGCCGGTACTCGCGCACCCGCTTGATGCCCTGCGTCATGCGCCGCGCCACGGCGACAGGGTCGCCGACGATGATCTCGTAGCGGCTGGCCGCTTCCTCGCCCAGGGTCATGCGTATGAACCGGTCGATCTGTTCGAAGTACGGCGCGGCGACGGTCGGGCCGCTGAGGATCAGGGGGAACGGCAGCGCCTTGTTCTCCTCGCGCAGCAGGATGCCCAGCAGATACAGGATTTCCTCGGCGGTGCCGACGCCGCCCGGGAACACGATGATGCCGTGGCCCATGCGGACGAAGGCCTCAAGGCGCTTCTCGATGTCCGGCATGATCACCAGGTGGTTCACGATCGGGTTCGGCGACTCGGCCGCGATGATGCCCGGCTCGGTGATGCCGATGTAGCGCGTATTGGCCTTGCGCTGCTTGGCATGGGCGATCGTCGCGCCCTTCATCGGTCCCTTCATCGCACCCGGGCCGCAGCCGGTGCAGATGTCCAGTCCGCGCAGTCCCAACTCATAGCCGACCTGCTTGGTATACAGGTATTCGTCGCGGGAAATCGAGTGGCCGCCCCAGCAGACGACCAGGTTCGGCTCGCTCGGCTGCAGGATGCGCGCATTGCGCAGCACGCCGAACACCGCGTTGGTGATGCCCTCCGAGGTTTCCAGGTCAGAGGCGTATTCCGGCCCCAGCTCGATGGCCATGTAGGCCAGGTCGCGCACGACCGAGAACAGCAGTTCGGCGATGCCGCGGATGATCTCGCCGTCCACGAAGGCCATTGCCGGCGCGTTGCTCAGGTCGATGCGGACGCCGCGGTCCTGCTGCGCGACCTGGATGTCGAAATCGGGGTAGAGATCGCGTGCGGCACGCGGATCGTCCGACGCGCTGCCGCTGGTGAGCACCGCCAGCGCGCAGCGCCGCAGCAGCTCGTGCATGCCGCCGCTGGAGGCGTCGCGCAGGCGCGCGACTTCTGCCCGCGACAGCACGTCCAGACCGCCGCGCGGGTAGATCCGCGCATCCTGTACCGGCAGGGCCCGTGCCACCGCTTCTTTCGTCGTCATTTCCATCATCGGTTCCGTCTTCACAGTTGGTCGAATGTAGCGCTGCCCCCATGAAAAGGAAAACGGCCGGGTCGCCCCGGCCGTTTTCGCGTTCAGCACTGATCCGTCAAGGCATCAGAACTTGTACTTCAGGCTCAACATCATCGACCAGCGCGACACCGCGGTATTGCCCTTGTCATTGTTGTTTTCCTGGATCGACGAATTGTCGGTGGTACCGGTGAACGAGTACACGTACTTGCCGGTCGCCGGGTCGATACCGGCATAGTTGGCCACGCGACGGGTCGAATAGAAGCCGTAATCGTCGATCAGGCCCCACTTCTTGTTGAGCAGGTTGCCCAGGTTCATGATGTCAAGCGCCAGCTCGGTCTTGTGGCCCTTGAACAGGCCCGGCAGTTCCTGGCTCAGGCGCACGTCGAAGCTGTTGACCCACTTGGCGCGGTGCGAGTTGGCCGGCACCACCTGGCCCTTGTAGCCGGCCAGCTCCGGGGTGCTCTCCAGCCAGTCGAAGAACGCCTTCTCCATGGCGGCGTCCTGCTGGAACTTGCCACCCACGACCTTGCCGAACAGCACGTCGCCGTAACCCTTCGGCACGTAGAACAGGTCGTTGGTGGTGGCACCGTCGCCGTTCACGTCGTTGTAGAAGATGTAGCTGTACGGACGGCCAGTGCGGCCTTCATAGAACAGGCCGGCGCGGGTGGCGTAGTTGCCGAAGAACGCGTGCTTCCACTCCAGCGTCGCGGTCACGCGGTCCTTGATCGCATAGCGCGAGTTGTAGTCCACGTTCTCGTTGGAGTTGAAGATCAGCGTGTTGTTCCAGTTCGAGGTGTTCTGCGAGCTGGTCAGCGAGCTGACTTCCTTGGCGGCGGTGTAGGTGTAGCCCAGCGACCAGCCCCAGTTCTCGGCCATCGGCTTGCTCAGCGCGAAGGTCGCCTGCGAGCTGCCGCCCTTGTGGGTATTGCGCAGCAGCATCACGTCGCCGATATCCGACGGACGATTGGCGCGGGTACCGGCATTGTTGGTGCCATCGGTCATGCCGAAGTTGTTGGTGCCGCTCATGCGCGAGTTGTTCGGGTTGAGACCCGCGGCATTCCAGTAGATCGCACGCCCGTCCTGGCCGTAGGCGGTCGGGGTCATGACGTCCAGGCGCTCGAAGTACAGGGCGTCCTTGACCTTGGTGACCAGCAGCTCGGCCGAAGCGGTGATGCCGTACCACGGCAGTTCATGATCGAGCGCCAGGTTGGCCTTCCACACCGACGGCATGCGGGTGCCCGGCTCGATGATGTCCACGTTCATGCGACCCGAGCCCGGGGTCAGGCCGGCGGTCGACGGCGGCAGCGCCGGGTTGAACCCCGGAGCCTGGTTGCCGCGCAGGTCGTACTCGACATAGTTCAGGCCGGTGTTCTGGTAGGCGCCCGCCAGCCACACGTTCGGAGCCGCACCGCCGAACAGGCCCACGCCGCCGCGCAGCTGGGTCGGGCGATCCGAATCGAAGGTGTAGTTGAAGCCGACGCGCGGCTGCACCAGGTTGCTGTCAGGCAGCACGGTGTTGTTGTAGCCATACAGCTGCTCGATGCGCGGGTTATACAGCTTCTGGCCGCTGAAGTCCGGCACGTCGACGCGCACGCCGTACATCAGGTTCAGGTTGTAGTTGACCGCCCAGGTGTCCTGCACGAACAGGCCGGTGTTCTTCAGGGTGAAGCTCGCCGGGATGTCGCTGAGGCTGCCGCCGTTCGGGCGCGGCGCACGCAGCTGGTAACGATTGACCTTGCCGGCAAGGAAGTCGGTGAGGCTGTTGAATTCGTACACGCCGTTGAGGTTGCGGCCGTAGAAGTTCATCAGCTCGTTCTTCGAGTAGTCGAAGCCGAACTTGACGGTGTGGTCGCCGATGTACCAGTTCGCCGAACCGAAGGCGCTCAGCTCCTTCGACTCGACGATGTTGACGTGGGTGTTCTGCTCGGTGCCCAGCAGCAGCGCCGAGTTGCTGGAACCGAAGCCGTTGATGCGGATCTGCGGCAGGTTCACGGTCGGCACGCGGGTAGCGTTGTAGTCCTTGTACGAGACCTTGAACTCGGTGGAGAAGTTGTCGCTCCAGTCGGAGAACAGCTCGCCCATCCAGGTTTCATAGGTCTTCGGCTGCGCATACCAGTAGCTGCTCAGCGAGACGGTGCCCGACGCCATGCCCGGGAAGCGCATGACGTTCTGTTCCATCTTGTTGTAACGCAGCGCGGCACGGTGATTTTCGTTGATGTTCCAGTCGAGCTTGACCGCGTACTCTTCGATCTCGGTCTTGCTGTCCGGAGCCGACAGGCTGCCGACATCGTAGCCCTTGGCCGACATGAAGTCCTGGACCCGCTTGATGTCCGCGTCGGTGATGCTGCCCTTGCCGTACGGCGTTTCGCCCAGCGCCACGCCCGGGGCGGAGCGCTCGTACTTCTCGTAGTTGGCGAAGAAGAACAGCTTGTCCTTGACGATCGGGCCGCCGAAGGTCATGCCATAGGTCTTCTCGTCATTGAAGCCGTTGAAGTCACCCTTGTCCGTATCAAGGCGACGGCGGACCATGTCGTCCTTGTTGCGGTACGAACCGTAGACCGTGCCGTGGAACTCGTTGGTGCCCGACTTGGTCACGGCGTTGATCACCGCGCCGGTACCACCGTAGATGGTGGTGTCGTAGTTGGCCAGGTCGATGTTGATTTCCTGGATCGCGTCCATCGACACCGGCTGACGCTCGGTCGGCAGGTTGTTGGATTCCAGGCCGAACGGGTCGCCGGCACCGATGCCGTCGATGCGGATGGCGTTGTAGCGGGTGTTCTGGCCACCGGCCGAGATCGCGCCGTCAGCCTTGCTGACCTGCGAGATGCGCGGGTCAAGGCGGATGTAATCCTGGATGTTGCGGTTGGCCGACGGCAGCGCGTCCATCTGCTCGCGGGTCACGTTGGAACCGGTGCCCATCTTGTTGGCGCTGAACAGGTCGGAACCACCCACCATCGCGGCGACGACTTCAACACTCTGCAGGGTGGTCACGTCGCCGGCCAGCGCGGCGTTGACGGTGTTCACCTGGTTCAGGTTGAGGTACACGCCCTCTTCGGTCTTGGTGCCTTCGCCCGGCTTGGTCACGGTGATCGTGTACGGACCGCCCACGCGCAGGCCGCGCGCGTTGTAGCGACCCGACGCATCGGTGGTGGCGCGACTGGTCGTGCCCGACTCGACGTGGGTGATGGTGACTTCGGCACCGGCCACCGGCGAACCGCCGTTGTTGGTGACCAGGCCGCCGACGCCGGCGGAGGTGCTCTGGGCGAAGGCCGGCGCGGCCGCGAGGGCGGCAACGAGACCAAGTGCAAGCTTGGACATCCGGATGCGTGGGTGATTCATTCTGGGTAGCCTCGATACGAGTTGGCGATTGGGAAAAAAACGCGATCCATCAGCCCCGGGGCCACCGGGCGCCTGATCGTCTTGAATCTGGGGGTACCTTCCGCGGCGGTTACATGCGCAACGGTTAAGATAAGGTTAACACGGTAAGCATCGAATATGACCGTAGCAAGACAGTGATCTTGCAGTGCAGCAAAACACGCACAATCGAATCAATAACTTACGAAATGGACGCCAGATAGACCGCGACACCATCCAGCAACATTTGCACGGAGATCGCGACGAGCAGCATGCCCATCAGGCGTTCCAGCGCGGTCAGCGCCCGCGCCCCGAGCAGCTTGTAGAGCAGCGTGGCCGACATCAGGATCGCCGCGGTCGCACCCCAGGCCAGCAGCAGCGCCAGGCTCCATTCACCCAGGCGATCGGGCTCGTTGCTGCCCATCAGCATGACCGCCGCCATCCCCGACGGACCGGCCACCAGCGGGATCGCCATCGGCACGATGAAAGGCTCGCCATCGGGCACCGCGCCCATCAGCCCCTCGGGCCGCGGGAAGATCATGCGGATGCCGATCAGGAACAGCACGATGCCCCCGGCGATGGACACCGATTCCTGGCGCAGGTGCATCAGCTCCAGCGCGTACTTGCCGCCCCACAGGAAGGCCATCAGCACCGCCAGCGCGATCAGCAGTTCGCGCGCCAGCACCACGCGCTGGCGCCGTGGCGCCAGTGGCTTGAGCAGGCTGAGGAAGACCGGGATGTTGCCCAGCGGATCCAGGATCAGGAACAGCAGCAGCGCAGCGGAGAGGATGGTCACCCGCGCAGTTCCATCACCTTGCCGCGCCAGGGCGCTCCATCGGGAGCCAGCAACTGCACGCAGGCATCGGCGCAGGCTGCCGGATCGACCGGCTCATAGTCGGTTTCGTGGGTGAACGCGCGCGCGCGCAGCGGCGTGCGCATGGGCCGGGGCTGCAAGCCACTGACCCGCACCGGGCCACTGCGCAGCTCGTGGTGCAGCGTATCCAGCAGGCCGCGCAGGCCATACTGGGCCACGCCGTAGCCGCCCCAATAGGCCTGCCCGACCCGCTGCGGATCATCGAGCGCGAATACCACCGCCGCGTCCTCGCGCTGGCGCAGCAGCGGCAGGCAGGCCTGGGTCAGCCAGGCACGGGCCGTGAGGTTCACATGGATGGCGCGGGCGAAAGCCGCCGGGTCGCCCAGTGCGAAGGGCGTCAGGCCGGCGAAATCGGCCGCACAGTGCAGCAGGCCATCCAGCCGCCCGACCTCGGACTCCAGGCGTCCGGCCAGCGCGGCATAGTCATCGGGCGAAGCGCCCTCCATGTCCAGCGGATAGAGCAGCGGCTCGGGACCGAGCTGCGCGGCGCTGTCATAGACCCGGTTGAGCTTGGCGACCTTGCGCCCGAGCAGCACCACTGTCGCGCCGGCGGCCGCACAGGCGCGCGTCGCCGCCGCGCCCAGGCCGCCCGCAGCGCCAGCGACCAGTACGACGCGTCCGTCCAGCCGTGGACCGGGAGCGTTTCCGGCATCCATCGATTGCGCGCTCACGCTTGGCCCGCCTCGGCGACGATGCGCTTGAGTTCGCCGGACTCCAGCAGTTCGAGAATGATGTCGCAGCCGCCGATCAGTTCGCCATGCATGAAGAACTGGGGAAACGTCGGCCAGTTGGAATAGCGCGGCAGGTTGGCGCGCACTTCGGGAAATTCGAGCACGTTGACGGTGCGCAGGTTGACTGCCCCCGCCGCCAGCAATGCCTGCACGGCCCGGCTGGAGAACCCGCACATCGGATACTGCGGCGTCCCCTTCATGAACAGGACAAGGGGATGCTGCTCCACCTCCGCCTGGATTTGCTCCATCACCGCCATTGGAATCTCCCTGCTGCTGCGAAAGAACGGCCCGTCCGGTCGGATAGACTCTTCTTCCGTGGCTGCCGATTGTAAGCCGAGCCAGCCGGCTCCCGGCGCCCCAGACAGAAAAGAAACGGACCATGCCCGTCGAACTGCCCGACCTGCCCTACCCCCGCGACGCCCTGCAGCCCCATCTTTCGGCGGCAACGCTGGACCTGCACCACGGCCACCACCAGCGCGCCCAAGTCGACGCGGTCAATGCCCGCATCGCCGGCACCGAGCTGGATGAGTTGCCGCTGGAGGACATCGTCCACAACAGCCAGGGCAGCCTGTTCGAGGCCGCCGCCCAGGCCTGGAATCACGCGTTCTACTGGCAGTGCCTGCATCCGCGGGCCGGTGGCGAGCCTCACGGCGCGCTGGCCGAGCACATCGCGCGGCAATTCGGCGACACGCAGAAGCTGCGCGAGGATTTCAACCGCGCCGCATCGGCGCTGTTTGGTTCCGGCTGGGCCTGGCTGGTGCAGCATCCCGACGGCCGCCTGGCCATCGTCACCACCCGCAACGCGAATACGCCGCTGACCGGCGACAGCACGCCGCTGCTGGCCTGCAACCTGTGGGAACACGCCTACTACACTGACTTCCAGAACGAACGCGGGCGTTACCTGGCGTCGTTCTGGAAGCTGGTGAACTGGGATTTCGTCGGCGCCCGGCTGCGCTGATCGCCGGTGGTGCCGCCGATGCCATGCGCCAGCATGCAGCGGCGGCGTAATGCCCAGCAGGAACTCCACCCGGGAATCCCCGCCAGATCCTGCCCGTCGCTATAAAACGCCCCCTTGCAGGGCTGGGCAATATCCCGCTGGAGCATTGCCGAGCGGGCCTGCTGCAGAAACCCCGCCGCCGGAGCATGGTTTCGCACTGCCAGCGGACCTATCCGGCCTGCGCCGGACACGATCAGCCGTGAGCCGCCACCGCGTCCAGCACCCGCGCCGAGTACACCAGGGCGGCACCGGCGTTGAGCGCTACCGCCACGCCCAGCGCCTCGGCGATCTCCTCGCGGCTGGCGCCCTGCTTCAGCGCCGCGTCCACATGGGTGGTGATACAGCCATCGCAACGGGTGGTCACCGCCACTGCCAGCGCGATCAGCTCACGGGTCCTGCCGTCCAGATGCGCGGTCTGCGCGCCAGCGCCGCTCAACGTCATGTAGCCCTTGAGCGTATCGGGCGAAAGCTTGCCCATCTCGCCGATCCGGCCCTTCAGTTCGCGACGGTATTCATTCCAGTCCAGCATGGCGGCGGCTCCGATGAAAGGAGCCCCAAACTACCACCGCCCCCGTTGCGCCGCTGCATGCATGCACGCACCGCAGCGTTGTCGATCCCGGGGCTGTGGCGGCAGGCAGCTCCATGGATGCCGGAGGGAGCCCACGAGTGCCGGCCAGCGGGCGGCACCGCCAAGGAAGGATGCAGGCCGGTCAATTGCCCCGCAGCGTGCGCACCACGGGCTCGACCTGCGCCTGACGGCCCAGCGCGCGCCCCACCCGCTCCAGCGCGGCGGCCAGCGCGGTGGCCTCGTCGTCGCGCAGATTGGCGTGGCCCACCTTGCGGCCTTCGCGCGGCTGCTTGCCGTAGTCGTGCCAGTGTCCGGCAGCCTCGGCCAGCACTGCGCGCGCATCGGGCATCTGGCCGAGCCAGTTGAGCATGCAGGCATGGCCCAGCACGCGCGTATCGCCCAATGGCAGGCCGAGCACCGCGCGCAGATGGTTCTCGAACTGCGAGGTCTCGGCGCCGTCGCTGGTCCAGTGGCCGGAGTTGTGCACGCGCGGCGCCATCTCGTTGGCCAACAGTTCCTCGCCGCGGCAGAACAGCTCCAGCGCGAACACGCCCACGTAGTCGAGCCGCTCGGCCACCCGGCGCGCGTAACCGATGGCCGCCTCGTGCTGTGCCGCCGTCACGACCGCCGGGGCCAGACTCGCCGACAGCACGCCGTCGACATGCCAGTTGCCGGTCAGCGGCCAGGCACGGAATTCGCCATCGCGGCCGCGCACGGCCACCACGCTGACCTCGCGGTCGAACGCGACGAAACCTTCCAGGATCAATCCGGTCTTCCCGGCCTGCGCACCCAGCGCCTGCCAAGCGGCGTCGATGTCAGCTTCATTGCGGATGCGGAACTGGCCCTTGCCGTCGTAGCCGAGCCGGCGCGTCTTGAGGATGCACGGCATGCCGAACTCTGCCGCCTTCGCCGCCAGTTCATCGCGGCTGCGGATGTCGGCGAACGGCGGCAGCGGAATGCCCAGTTCCTGGAACAGAGTCTTCTCGCTGAGCCGGTCCTGCGCCACGGCCAGCGCGGCGGGGTTCGGGAACACCGGCCGGCGCTCGGCCAGCCAATGCGCACTGGCGGCCGGCACGTTTTCGAAATCGAAGGTGACCACGTCCACCCGGGCGGCGAATTCGGCCAGCGCCGCGGTGTCGTCGAAAGCTCCGACCTGCAGCGGCGCCAACTGCCCGGCGCAGGCGTCAGCGGCCGGATCGAACACCACAAAGCGCAGGCCCAGCGGCGCACCGGCCAGCACCATCATGCGGGCCAGCTGCCCGCCCCCGAGAATGCCGACCGTGGTCATTGGCGCGGGTCGTCGGCAGCCATCACGTCGGCGGTCTGGCGCGCGCGGAACGCGTCCAGCGCCCCGCCGATCTCCGGCTGCGCGGGCGCCAGCATCGCCGCCGCGAACAGCGCCGCGTTCGAAGCACCGGCATTGCCGATGGCGAACGTGGCCACCGGAATCCCCGCCGGCATCTGCACGATCGACAGCAGCGAGTCCATGCCGTTCAGCGCCTTGGACTGCACCGGCACGCCCAGCACCGGCACCGCGGTCTTGGCCGCGATCATGCCCGGCAGGTGGGCGGCGCCGCCGGCGCCGGCGATGATCGCGCGCAGCCCGCGCGGGCCGGCTTCCTCGGCATAGGTGAACAGCACGTCCGGCGTACGGTGCGCCGAAACGACCTTCACTTCATACGGAACGCCCAGCGCATCGAGCTTCTGGGCCGCGTGCTGCATGGTCTCCCAGTCGGAACGGGAACCCATCACGATGCCGACAAGCGGCGCGGAGGAATTGGGGGTCATTGGCCGTCACCTGCTGCAAAGACGTATTCTAGCCGCCTTCCACGCAAGACCACGACCCGATGGACCGCAAACTGCTCGACCTGCTCGTTTCGCCCGACACCCGCCAGCCGCTGGCCCTGCTGGACAGCGCCGGGCTGGAAGCGCTGAACCGCGCCATCGCCGCCGGCAGCGTCGTCCGTGCCGACGGCAGCGCGCAGGCCGAGCCGCTGCGCGAAGCGCTGGTCACCCGCGACGGCAGGCAGGTGTTCCGCGTCGAGGACGGCATACCGGTGCTGCTGGCCGACGAGGCCATCGCCACCACGCAGATCGACGGCTTCCCCGGCAAGTGATGCTGCCGCAGCCGCCGGCCGCTCCGCCGCAGGAGCAGATCGACGCCGATGTCGCCCGCGCCCTGGCCGAGGACATCGGCAGCGGCGACGTCACCGCCGCGTTGCTGCCTGATACCGCCGACAGCGCCTATCTGCTGTGCAAGCAGGACGCGGTGATCGCCGGCCGCCCGTGGTTCGACGCCACCCATCGCGCACTCGACCCGCAGGTCAGCATCGACTGGCGGGTGCGCGAGGGCGAGCACGTGACGGCCGGCACCGTGCTGGCCACCCTGCAGGGCCGCAGCCGCGCGCTGGTCAGCGCCGAGCGCACCTCGCTGAACTTCCTGCAGACGCTGTCGGCCACCGCCACCACCACCGCGCGCTACGTCGCGGCCGTGGCCGGCACCGGCACGCGCATCCTCGACACCCGCAAGACCCTGCCCGGCCTGCGCCTGGCGCAGAAGTACGCGGTGCGCTGCGGCGGCGGCGACAACCACCGCATCGGCCTGTTCGACATGGTGATGCTGAAGGAAAACCACATCCGCGCCGCCGGATCGCTCACCGCCGCGGTGCGGGCGGCACGCGCGCAGCAGCCCGCCCTGCCGCTGGTGGTCGAGGTCGAGGACCTGGCGCAGCTGGAAGAAGCGCTGGCTGCCGGCTGCGACCGCATCCTGATCGACGACTTCACCCCGGCCATGCGTCGCGACGCGGTGCGCATCACCGCTGGCCAGGCGCCTGAAAAGCGGGTTCCGCTGGAAGTCTCCGGCAGCGTCGGGCTGGATGGCCTGCGCGCCATTGCCGAGGACGGCGTGGACTGCATCTCCATCGGCGGGCTGACCAAGCATGTGCAGGCGATCGACCTGTCGTTGAAGCTGGGCCTGCCGCCGCACTGAAGGGATGCCTGCAGCTGGACCTGCGCCACAGGCGCGCAGGTCCAACCGGACATCGGGCCCGGGGCGCCCCGGCACAGCCCGTGATTTCACGACACAGGAACAGCCATTTCTGCGAGGCTCGCCCCATGCCCGAGGGGAGCCCGCCGTGGCCCAACGATTCCTGCTCTGCTGCGTACTGCTGCTGCCCGCGCTGCCTGCCATGGCATTGGAGGTCTGCGACATTCCGCCGCGCTACGGCGTGGGCGAGACCGCCAAGGCCATCGTCCGCGCGGCCTGTGGCGAGCATCGCCTCTGGTACCGCCCCTTCATCGACCGCGATGGGCGCATCGCCAGTCTCGCCATCACCGAAGCCGAAAGCGGCAACCTTGCCGACAATGGACTGATCGCCTGGCAACGCGTAGCCGGATACTGGCGCGAGAGCGGCACCTTGTCGCCGATGGCCGCCCTGCCTGGCGCGCAGAGCTGCCTGGCCCAACCCGGCGAGCGCACGACCGACAACGATTGCCGTGCTTTCCTGATCGACAACCCGTGGTCGGCCGCCTTCATTTCCTGGGTCATGACCCGCGCCGGCGTGACGGGCTTCGTCCGCTCGCCGCGACACATCGACTACATCCGCGCCGCCCGCCGCGGCGGCGATGCCGCCCGGCCCTACCGGCTCGCCGACCCGATGCAGGAAAAGCCCGCGCCCGGCGACCTGCTCTGTTTCCTGCGCGACCGCAGCAGGCCGGTCAGCCACGGCGGCCTGGTCCAGGCACTGGACAGCGGCGGCGCCGACCGCTGGAAATCGCATTGCGAAGTGGCCGTGGCCGCCAACGTCGGCGGCGACCAGACCCTGTACCTGATCGGCGGCAACGTCGCCAATGCGGTGGTCATGCGCAAGTTGCCGCTGGATCGTACCGGGCGCCTCGTCGCGCCGCCGCCCCTGGATGCCGGAACACAGCCCTCACCGGTGGAAGCGGGATGCTCGCCCGGCCGCGAGGAAGAGTGCGATTTCAACCGGCAGGACTGGGCCGCGCTGCTGAAACTGGTCGAGATGCCTCCAGTGCAACAACCGCTGCCGGTGGAGCCGGCCAGGCCGTGGTGAACGCGGCGGCAAAGCCGCTCCATCGACCGGCCATTCCCGTCGTGCAGGCAGGCGATCCGCCTCCGGCGTAGTTCCGCTTTCGCGCCCGGCCGCCTAAAGTGGCGCCATGCCTACCTTGTTGATCCTGATGATTCTCGGCGCCATCGGTTTCGCGTTCTGGGACGCGTCCCGGGCCGCGGCCGAACGCGCCACCGAACTCGGCCGCAATGCCTGCCAGGCCGCCGACGTGCAGTGGCTGGACCAGAGCGTGCACGCCATCGGACTGCGTCTGTGCCGGCTGCCCAGCGGCTGGCTCGGCTTCGAGCGCAGCTTTCGCTTCGACTATTCCCATGACGGTGTCGAACGTCACAGCGGGCGCATGGTGCTGCGCGGCAAGCAGCTGGTTTCCTTCGTCGGACCGGCCACCGCACGGGTCAGCATGCTGCAGCCGCGCAACGACGAGGCCGAGGACATCTGACCGCGGCTTTGCGCCCCGCGAGATCCGGAAGCACATCCCCTCGAACGAAAACCGCCGCCGTGCGGCGGCGGCTTGGGTTTATTAACCACCCGGAGGAACGGGCGCGTGCCAGAACGCGGGGGCCGGT